>NZ_JACJPW010000071.1 GCF_014696265.1 Aerosakkonema funiforme FACHB-1375
ACCCCTAACCCCTAACCCCTAACCCCTAACCCCTAACCCCTAGTGACTGACCGCCACGCGAGGTAAGCGATGTTTAAAACTACAGAGAATTTCCCAGGAAATAGTTCCCAAACTCGCCGCCCAATCATCGGCTAAAATCTGGATGTCGCCATCTTTACCAAGCAGCGTTACCACTTCGCCAACTTGCAAATCGGGTAAATCGCTGACATCCAGCATTAGCTGATCCATCGTAATCGCGCCCACTTGACGTACAAGCTGACCTCGGATCGCCACCTTCATTTTGTGAGAAAGATTGCGGGGAACGCCATCAGCGTAACCGATACCGACAACCGCCAGACGCATATCGCGATCGGCTACAAATTGATAACCGTAGCTGACACCAGTACCGGCTGTAATAGTTTTTACCTGAGTAACTCGCGCCTTCACCTGCATAACAGGCTTCAGTTCCACCACCCGCTGCAAATGTTCGGCTGGGTAAAGACCGTAGGTAGCCAAACCAGCCCGTACCATATCGTAATGTAAAGTAGGGCTGGACAAAATGGCGGCAGAGTTAGCCAAATGCAGTTGCGTTGATGGCAATCCCAACGATTTTATTTGGGCGATCGCATCCTCATATCGCTGCTGCTGCTGCTTCATCACCGTCGGATCGGGACTGTCCGCCGTCGCCAAGTGCGAATAGATACTCGCAATTTGCAGATTCGGCAAAGTATTCACCAACTGCACGAACTCCGCAGCTTGCTGCCAGGATGTCCCCAGACGCGACATTCCGGTATCCAACTTGATATGCACCGGCAATGTCAAGTTAGAAACACTTAAAGTTTCCGAAAAAGCCAAAGCTTGTTGAGGCGTGCAAATCGTCGGTTGCAACTTCCAGTATGCGATCGCCCGAATTTGCTCCGGCGTATGAGTCGCCCCTAAAATCAAAATGGGAGCTTCAATACCCGCCTCTCGCAGTTCGATCCCCTCCGGAATTGTCGCCACCCCCAACCAACTGGCTCCATTTTGCAACACAGTCCGAGCAACAGTCACAGCACCGTGTCCGTAAGCATCCGCTTTCACCACCGCCATTAATGCCGTCTGCGGCGACAAAATGCTTTTAAGTTGCCGCACGTTATGCCCTAAAGCAGCTAAATCGATTTCCACCCAAGCGCGTTGGCAAAGTCCGCCATAAGCACTCACCCTAGAAATTAGATTCGAGTTGCTATCTAGGGATACTCCCATAGGGGTTTTGGCTGTATCAACCATTCCATTCACTCCTCTACTCACACTATTCACAATTTAACTGTGAAGTTGGAAGCTGCCACTCTATTGCTGGCAGTCAGTGGGTAATTCGCGTCCTTCTATTCTGCAAACAGAGTAACGACAGGCTATTCAGGTTGGTATTCAACAAAAAATTTGCTCGCCTCACCTGAGTTGCTGCGAAATCAAAGCTTTTGCAGAGAAACCCAGTTTATTTGCGTAAGTCTTATGATATAGAACGGAATTTCTATCCATAATACAAATATGAAATTCCGCCTTTTACCTTACCTAGCAGGGATATCAGCAGCATCGTTGATTATTGCCGGTGTGTGGATTGTAGACCGATCGGAGCAACAGCGTTTCCAAGAGCGCGATCGCGCCAATGTCCTCAACCAGCTCAGTACCGTGCGAGCTAGACTTCAAGGTGGGCTAACCTCTAGGATATTTCTCGAACGGAGTCTGGTAGCATATGTCTCCATCAATCCAGAAATCGCGCCCGGAGAATTTGAACGCCTTGCTAGAGTGATAACGGCACAGCAAACCGGTATCCGCAGTATAGCGCTGTATAAAAACACCGCACTCAGCCATATTTATCCGCGCCAAGGGCAAGCAGCGAAAATAGGCTTTAAACCGAATTTGATTCCCGAACATCAACAGGCGATCGATCGGGCAATTAAGAGCCGCAATACCGTCGTTATCGGGCCATACGATTTACCCGCTTCCGGGTGCAAGATTGGCAATTCCCCTCATACCCCATGCCCCATCCCCCCTTCTCAGGTATTTGTCACCTACACCCCCATTTTCGTCGCACCTACCCAAGAAACTCCCCAAAAAAATTCCTACTGGGGTCTGGCAAGCACAATTATCGATCGCGACATTCTTTTTAAGGAAGCGAGATTGCTCGATCGCCCCAGTCGCGAAGCATCAGCGCTGACTGATTCCCAATTGCAATTTGCCCTACTCAGTCAAAATAAATTCAGTTCCTCTAGGTCAGTCTTTTTCGGCGACCCGACCATCTTCCAGAAAAACCCAGTCATCCTCAAGCTACAATTGCCCAACAGTTCCTGGCAGTTAGCCGCAATCCCAGAGAAAGGATGGCAAACTCAAGCATCCATGTCTTGGGCGTTGCGAGCGAGAGGAACAGTGCTGGCGCTAGTGACCGGCATTTTGCTGTTTACCTGGGTGCGATCGCCAGAAAAATTACGACAAGCTGTAGAAAAGGCAACAAGCGCACTGCGACAATCCGAAACCAAATATCGAGAACTGGTTGAAAATGCCAACAGCATTATCCTGCGAATAGACACTCAGGGAAATATCACCTTCTTCAACGAATTCGCGCAACGCTTTTTCGGTTACTCGGAAGCAGAGATTCTCGGCAAAAACATCATTGGCACGATCGTCCCGACTGATGGGGCAGATACTCCCAGCAGAAAATTAGCAGCAGCAGTTAGGGATATCCTCAAACACCCCGAACAATACAGATGTTACGAAAACGAAAACATCCGTCGTAATGGCGAACGAGCTTGGGTGGTATGGACAAATAAACCTCTTTTAGATGAAGATGGAAACCTCACAGAAATCCTGGCGATCGGTAACGACATTAGCGAAATCAAAGCTATCCAAGCCAAACTTGCCCAATCCGAGCAGCAATTCCGCACGCTCTACGAATCGACGATCGATGCAGTCATGCTGTTGGATGGAAATGTTTACTTCGATTGCAACCGCGCCACATTGGAAATGTTTGGCTGCATAGATAAAGAACAATTTTGCGGTAAACAGCCCAGCGATTTCTCACCGCCATTGCAACCAGATGGCTCAAACTCAGCCGCATTAGCAGCACAAAGAATTGCCACAGCTTTTCGAGAAGGGAGTTGTCGCTTTGAATGGCTCCACAGTCGTTTAGATGGCTCAGTCTTTCCCGCAGAAGTGTGGCTAACCGCAGTAGATTTTGGATTCGATCATAGCAGCAACAATCCCAAATCGCGTAGAGTCTTGCAAGCCGTAGTACGGGATATCAGCGATCGCAAAGCGAGAGAAGAGGCGCTGCGGACATCCCAGGAAATGCTGGCTAGAGTGATGGATAATATCCCCCAAGCGGTTTTCTGGAAAGATCGAAACTCAGTTTACCTCGGTTGCAATCATAAACTGGCGACTGATGTTGGTTTGGCATCCACCGATGACATCGTTGGCAAAACAGACTACGACTTATCCGCCACAAAAGAACAAGCCGACTCCTTTTATGAAGTTGACCGACAAATAATCGCCGCAGATATCCCCGCATATCATATCAGCGAAACCTTACGCCTTGCCAACGGTCAGACAGCTTGGATAGATACTAGCAAAGTACCACTCCACGACGCCCAAGGAAATGTGGTGGGAATTTTAGGTACTTACGAAGATGTGACCGATCGCAAACGTACAGAAGAAGCATTAAGAGAAAGCGAAAATAAGTTCCGCTTGCTATTTGAAAAGTCGGCAGATGCGATTCTTTTATTAGATGGAGATGTCTTCATCGATTGCAACCAAGCAGCTGTTGCCATGCTGCGTGCCAAAAGTAAAGAAGAATTATTAAACCTGCATCCCTCCCAGCTATCTCCCGAAATACAACCCGATGGTCGTTCCTCTTTTGAAAAAGCCAACGAGAACAACAGCGCCGCCCTAGCCAAAGGCTGTTTTCGGTTTGAGTGGGTACATCGTCGCGCCGATGGCACAGATTTCCCAGTGGAAGTATTGCTCACCGCCATCCCCCTTGATGGCAAACAAATTCTTTATGTAGTCTGGAGAGATATTACCGAACGCAAGTGGGCGGAAGAAACCCTGCGAGCTAGTGAAAGACGCCTCCGCAAACATAGCATCGCTTTGTTGGATTTAGCTACGCGCAAGACAATCGCTACCGGGGATTTAAATGCGGCTGTGCGGGAAATTACAGAGGTTGCCACGGATATCCTGGAAGTAGAGCGAGCTAGCGTTTGGTTATTTAACGAGGAGCGATCGGTAATTCAATGCTTAGATCTATACAAACGCAGTGCGGGCGATCGTACCTCTGGATTGGAGCTAAAAGCAGTTGACTTTCCCGCTTATTTCCAGGCTTTGCAAACAGAACGCATTATTGCCGCCCATGATGCCCATACCGACCCCAGAACAAGCGAATTTTCCGTTGCCTATCTGACACCCTTGGGTATTAATTCTATGTTGGATGCACCGATTCGCGTCGGTGGCAAGATGGTCGGCGTCATCTGCCACGAACATATCGGCCCCGCCCGTCAGTGGGCCTTAGAAGAAGAACATTTTGCAGGTTCTTTAGCGAATTTTATTGCTTTGGCAATGGAAGCGGCTTCCCGCAAACAGGCACAAGAAGCACTAGAAAAGGCAAATGAAGAGTTAGAAATGAGAGTTGAGGAGCGCACGGCTGTCTTAAAAGAAACCAATCGGCAACTATTGGTAGAAATTCTAGAAAGAAAGCGATCGGAAGAGGCTTTGCGCGTTTCGGAAGAAAAGTTTTCTCTGATCTTTCGTTCCTGTCCTGACATGATTTCCATCAGTACCCTGGAAGAAGGGCGTTTGATTGAGGTGAACGAAAGTTTTTTGATCGATTCAGGCTTCCAGCGCGAAGAAGTCATCGGTCGAACGGCAACAGAACTGGGAATATGGGTCAATCCCCAAGATCGCCTGAGAATCATCCAAACGATCGCACAAAAAGGGACTGTTTGCAACCAAGAGTGCGAATTTCGCAAAAAATCAGGGGAAATAATTGTGGGGCTGCTATCAGCTGAGAAGATCCATTTGAATGGTGAGCCGTGCTTGCTCGTCGTAACCACTGATATCACCTACCGCGTGCGAATGGAAGAAGCCCTGCGCTATCAACAGCAACAAACTGAGCGTCTGCTGCTGAATATTCTACCTGCGGCGATCGCCGATCGTCTCAAACTGGAAGAAACTACTATTGCCGACAGCTTTGAGGAAAGTACGGTTTTGTTTGCCGATATCGTTGGCTTTACAGAACTTTCGGCTGCTAAAGATCCTGTAGAACTGGTAGAACTGCTCAACGAAATTTTCTCAACCTTTGATTCGCTTACCGATCGCTATGGGTTGGAAAAAATCAAGACGATCGGCGATGCTTATATGGTAGTGGGAGGACTGCCGATGCCCAGGCGAGACCACGCCGAAGCAGTGGCAGAATTAGCCCTCGATATGCAAATGGAAATTAACCTCTTCAACACCGAAACCAATCGAAACCTGCAACTGCGCCTGGGTATAAATACTGGCCCCGTCGTTGCCGGTGTGATCGGTACTAAAAAGTTTATTTACGATTTGTGGGGCGATACTGTGAATACTGCCAGCCGTATGGAATCCCACGGCATTCCCGGCCAAATTCAGGTTACAGCTAGCACTTATACCCTACTGCGGGATAAATATTTGTTTGAAGAGCGGGGTCCCATCCCGATCAAAGGGAAAGGCGAAATGACTACTTATTTTCTCATAGGCAGAAAAGATAGTGGTTTATCTATCTAATCTAAAGTTTTTTGTACTTTCAAAAAACTAGCGATCGTCTTTTGCAACCTCTTTGCTAGTCTCGTGCTAATAGGGTGTCAGCGAGCGAACATTAACGAGGTACGTAAAAATCTAGGTACTAATCGCAAACTCGATCGGCTCTTCCGTACTGAGTCTGGAAAACGGTTCTTTTTGGGCAAGAGAACATCAGGAATCCGGTATAAGCAATGCTTATACAGTAAGGATTATGGCAGATCGATCGGGTTTACTTATCACGCTATGTACGAGAGAGCCTGTCAAATATGATAATTAAGCGCCGTCTGTTAGCTAAAAATCTGGCTTTGCTGTTTGTTTTTGCCGCCATCTTACCTTTAATAGCTGGGGGTACTTTATCTATTTATAGTGGATTTCGATTTAGCAATCGAGAGATCGCTACTCGCCAAGAAAGTATAATCGCTTTGGGCAATACTTACATTTCTACCTCCGTCGATCGCATTTTTTACAACTTAAAATTACTTGGAGATCTTACCAGCAAATCTCCCAATCACGCTCTACAATCTTTGGCAGAAATATGCGTTGATTCTCTGAGTTTATACCAGAAAATTACATTAACAAACAGTCAAGGCCAAGAATTATATAGTTTAGTTGAATGTCAACCAGTTGCGCCTAAAAGTTTAACAAATATTTCCCAAACAGAAGCTTTCTTTCGCGCCAAAAAAGCAGGGGAATTTATCAGTAAAGTTTCCTTTGTTAAGGATAAACCTTTGGTAACCATATCGCGAAACATCCTAAGCAAAAATGGTGACCAATTTGTGGTAATAGCGGTAGTAAATTTTGAAAATTTATGGACAAAATTGAGTATACTTGAACCTGGAAAAGGCAGCTACTTTTATATAGTCGATCGCCAAGGTAATTTAATTGGATACAAAGATATAAAAGTAGTCGGAGAACGAAAAAATTTGGCATCATTTCCGACTGTCAGCCTCCTAATTAAAAGAGGTAAGGGAATCACAGCCAAACGATATATTGGTTTGTTAGGTGTAGAAGTTATCGGGACATCAACTTTAATCAGAAGAACAGGTTGGGGTATCATTGTCGAACAGCCAGTAGCCCAAGCATTAGCGGCACCGCAGAGATTGATTGTCCATTTTACTTTGTTAATAGTAGCTGTTAGCTTTGTGGCAATTGTTGCAGCAATTATGTTGGCTCAATATATCGGGCATCCAATTAATTTATTAGCTCAAGGTGCTGAAGCGATCGCGCAAGGAGATTTATCTTACTTTATCAAAATTAATTCCAAAAATGAAATCGGGATACTGGCTCGCGCTTTTAATCAAATGACGCGCCAGTTAAGAATATCCCGCGAAACATTGGAGGAATACAACCGCACTTTGGAACAAAGAGTGGAGCGACGAACTCAAGAACTCAAAAAATCGCAACAAAGGCTTTCTCTGCTTTTCCAACAGACACCTTTAGCAGTGATTGAATTTAACACTAATTTTGAAGTCATTGAATGGAATCCAGCGGCAGAACAAATTTTTGGTTATACCAAAGATGAAGCGATCGGCCATCATTTAACCGATCTAATCGTACCCGAAAATGCTAAAGTAGAAGTCAACCAATTTATTGAAGCCCTTTTAGCAAGATGCAGTCCAACTCGCAACACCAACGATAATCTTACTAAAGATGGTAAAAGCATTATTTGCGAGTGGTATAGCACACCTTTGATCGACAGCGATGGAAATGCGATTGGCATAGCTTCAATGGCGCTCGATATCACCGCTCGCAAACAGGTAGAAGAAGAACTGCGAACAAGCAAAGAATATCTGCGCCTGATTATAGATAATATTCCTCAGCAAGTTTTCTGGAAAGATACTAATTTAGTTTTCCAAGGTTGCAACAAAAACTGGGCAAAATACGCTCAACTGGAAAATCCGGAAGCAGTAGTAGGTAAAACAGATTACGACTTGATTCCCAAACGAGAAGTCGCCGAATTATTCCGCGCCCAAGATCTTCACATCATGGAAACGGATACACCGGAATTACACGTAATTGCTACCAAACAAAAACCCTCAGCAGAAGGGAAAACTATTTGGCTCGATATCAGTAAAATTCCGATTCACGATTCCAGTGGAAAAGTCATCGGTATATTAGGGGTAGTGGAAGATATTACCGATCGCAAATATACAGAAGCAATATTACACCGTCAAGCAGCAGTAATCGAAGCAGCATTGGATGGGATTTCTATCCTCAATTACCAAGGAGAATTTCTGTATACTAACAAAGCATTTGCCGAGATTAACGGCTACGAAAACCCAGCCGAATTAATTGGGAAAAGCTGGAAAGTTATGTATTCAGAAGACGACTTACAAAGAGCAGAACAAAGATATCAACAAGAAATTATACCTGCACTCCTAAAAGACCGACAGTGGCGGGGAGAAGAAACAATGGTAAGGAAAGATGGGAGGAAAATTTCACTGGAAGTTTTGCACTATATTCTGGACAGTGGCGAGCAAGTTTGCATAACACGGGATATTACCGCACGCAAGCAAGCCGAATCAGCACTGCGGGAGAGAGAAGAACAATATCACAGCATATTTGAAGCCACTAGCGATGGGTTAATTATTAATGATTTTGAAGGTTACGTTGTTGAGGCTAATACCGCTGCTTGCCAGATGTATGGATATCATTACGAAGAATTTATCGGTATGCACGGAAGCGAATTTATCCATCCTCAAGAACACGAACGCGCCTTAAAAGATCTCCAAAAACTGTTTAAAAATGGAGGTTATTTTAAAATCCAAGGAACTCATGTGCGGAAGGACGGTGCTGCTTTTCCAATGGAGGTACACGCCATGAGCTTTCTTTACAAAGGTAAACTGCATATGATGTCGGTAATTCGCGATATTACAGAGCGCAAGCAAGCAGAAGAAGCCATCCGCCTTGAAAAAGAAAAATCTGAGCAACTGCTGTTAAATATTTTACCGGGAGCGATCGCCGATCGCTTGAAAGAAGATCGAGGCTACATTGCCGATAGTTTCCCGGAAGTAACGGTTTTGTTTGCCGATATCGTTGGCTTTACAGACCTTTCTACCCGTCTATCACCTACTGAACTTGTGGAAATGCTCAACGTAATTTTCTCCGAATTTGACCGACTTGCGGAAAAACACGGTTTGGAGAAAATTAAAACAATTGGCGACGCATATATGGTGGTAGGCGGATTGCCAAGACCCCGGACAGATCACGCAGAAGCGATCGCGGAAATGGCGCTGGATATGCAAGCAGAAATTGCACAATTTAACTCTTCCACCGACCGCTCGTTCAGCATTCGCATCGGCATTAATAGTGGCCCAGTCATAGCAGGGGTGATCGGGATCAAGAAATTTATCTACGATTTATGGGGCGATACCGTGAATACAGCCAGCCGTATGGAGTCTCACGGCATTCCTGGCTGCATCCAGGTCACAGCCGCCACTTATGAGATATTACAATGTAAATATCTGTTTGAGGAACGCGGCCCTATCCCGATCAAAGGCAAAGGCGAAATGGTTACGTATTTCCTCACTGGCAGAAAAGTTCTTGGCGATCGCTAATGAAATACTCCTTTCCCGCTCAAAGAATATGTATGCTTTGGGGGGAGTGGGGGAGCGGGAGAGTGGGGGAGAAAAGAACAACAGGTAACTTGCAATCGATAATCTTAGGGCGGGAAGGAAGTAAGAAACTCGATCGCCTCTCAAAGCTCCCCAGTTCCCAGCCAGCTGAGACTATAATCTTGACATAGAAAACATTTTATCGATCGAACTCAAATGGGCAAGGTTCTGGTGTTAAATGCCTCCTACGAACCGCTCAACATCACCAGCTGGCGGCGGGCGGTTGTTCTATTGATTAAAGGCAAGGCAGAGCAAGTCGAACACAACGGCAAATACCTCTATTCCGAATTTCCCCTCCCAACAGTGATTAGGCTGCGCCATTACGTCCGGGTTCCTTACAAAGAAATACCCTTAACCCGCCGTAATATACTGCACCGCGACAGCCACAGCTGTCAATACTGCGGTTACACAGGTGACGACTTAACCTTAGACCATGTGCTACCCCGTTCTCGCGGTGGTGGCGATACCTGGGAAAATATGGTAACGGCTTGTGTCCGCTGCAATATCAAAAAAGGGAACCGGACACCACAAGAAGCAAATATGCTTTTACGGCACACTCCGCGCAAACCCTACAGCAGTTTATACTTTGAAGTTGCCAAACACGTAAAGAGCGGAACGCATCAAGAGTGGAGTAAATATGTCATCGGTACTTAACAAACCTGCACCCATCTAGCGTGCAGGTTTTTTATTAGAAAAGGTTTTCAGACTTCTACCCAGAGGAATGCCCCGTAGGAGGGTATGTTGAATGCTGGTTTTTTTGCGAAGATCTAGGAAGTAGCAATTCACTCTTAACCTATGGCGTCGCGCTGAATGGCAGCATAGCCGTCCATAGGTTTCTGGATATACTTGTCTAACACACCAGTTCCTCTTCCCCATATGCAATCTCGTTCGCTCCAGCCGCTTGACCGATTGACTTTAGCAGCAGAGCCGCAATTAATGGAGGCAAAGGCGGATATAGCCTCTGTAGAACCTACGGCAACGAAGCGATCGATAACGTCGCTGAGTGAAGCTGCTTCCGAACAAGCTAAGCGCTCGCCTAACCTATCGTGCGGTCAAAAGGTGGAAGCTTTGCGGCAAAGCTTGGAGCGACACCGAGAGGAACGCCAGCTCATCGTCGTACAAGACTTCCCAGACCCAGATGGTTTATCCTCTGCTTGGACGTATAAATTGATCGCCCAGCAATACGATATCCACTGCGACATCATCTATGCTGGCACCCTCTCTCACCAAGAAAATATCGCGCTGGTAAAGCTGACAAATCTACCAGCAGAACGCTGGACAGTTCAGACAATCAAGAATAAAGATTTGTCAGCCTATCAGGGCTTGATTTTGATCGACAATCAAGGCACTACCAGCCAGTTAATGCCTTTCTTACAGCAAGCGGGTATCCCGACAACGGTAGTGATAGACCATCACAAACTGCAAGGGAACCTCCAAGCTGAGTTTGTCGATATTCGGCCTAGCGTGCGAGCAACCGCCACCATTTTGACGCAATACCTGCAAGCGGGGTTGCTCAATATGGATAGCAGCATCAGCGAACACGTTAAATGTGCCACATCTCTGATGCACGGTTTGCGATCGGACACCAACGCGCTCAGACAAGCACAAGAAGAAGATTTTCTCGCTGCTGCCTATCTCAGCCGATTCTACGACGCTCAGCTGCTCAATGCCGTCCTCCAAACAAATCGCTCTAAGCGAGTTATGGACGTGATCGAGCGCAGTCTCAAAAATCGCTCTGTACAAAACAACTTTTCCATTGCCGGTGTCGGTTACTTGCGCTACGATAACCGGGATGCCATCCCCCAAGCGGCAGACTTCTTAGTAACGGAAGAAAATGTCCATACCGCCCTTGTGTACGGGATTGTCCATAATGAAGAAGAAGGGATAGAAATGGTGATAGGGTCACTGCGAACCACCAAGCTAACCCTCGACCCCGATGAATTTCTCAAAGAAGCATTCGGTCAAGATAATCAAGGGCGCTTTTTTGGCGGCGGACGGATGATGGCTGGTGGCTTTGAAATCCCGATCGGCTTCTTGGGTGGCAGCAACGAAAACTCCGAGTATGCCAAGCTGAAGTGGGAAGTGTTCGATACCCAAATTAAGCAAAAGCTCTTAAAGTTGATTAACCCCACTCACGATTTGATCGACAGCGAGTAAGATAGGTGCGCTGATTTGCGATCGCTTAACGCTAACTTCTGACAACTGACCGGTGACCAATGACAGAACTCTACTTAATCCGTCACGGGATAGCTGCCGAACCCGAACAATATTCTAGCGATCGCGATCGGCCTCTGACCGATGAAGGCAAACGCAAAACCCGCAAAGTCGCCGCGAGACTCTCGGAATTGAATCTTCATTTCGGTCTGATTCTCACCAGTCCCCTCGTGCGTGCGCGTCAAACCGCCGAAATTCTCATCGCAGCTGGGTTGAGTTCCCAACTGGAAGAATCAAACGACCTCGCCTTTGACGGCGACATCCAAAACTGGCTAACTTGGTTCGAGAAATGGCAACAGAAAGGCAACACTCGCCTAGCGTTGGTCGGTCACGAACCAAACTTGGGAAATTGGGCGGAAATCTTGACTTGGGGTGAAATTCGAGGCTCTTTGGTCGTCAAAAAAGCCGGCATTGTCGGTTTAACGCTTCCGGAAACCGGATCGCCAGTCGGTCGCAGTCAGCTATTCTGGCTAGCATCCCCCAAGTTACTTTTTGTAACTTGACATCCAGCGGCTTGCGAGCCGGGGAGCGGGGGAGCGGGGGAGCGGGGGAGCGGGGGAATTAATATTTTGACTTTTGACTTTTGACTTTTGACTTTCCCTCTTCCCTCTTCCCTCTCCCCTAGCCCCTAGCCCCTAACCCCTAACCCCTAGCTAGATATAAAAGATTTTTGTGCAGTCGGCAACAATACGTAAGTTTCTGGTAAGTTAGCCTAAAATATATTTCACATAAGATTAACGGTAAAGTTATGACTGTCTGCGAGTATAAGCCAGGTCTGGAAGGCATTCCCGCTGCCCAATCAAGCGTTAGCTACGTGGATGGACAGCAAGGTATATTGCAATATCGGGGTATCCGTATCGAAGAACTCGCAGAAAAAAGTACCTTCCTGGAAACATCCTATCTTTTGATTTGGGGTACGCTGCCAACGAAAGAAGAACTGGAAGCCTTTGAACATGAAATTCGCTACCATCGGCGAATTAAATATCGGATTCGGGACATGATGAAATGCTTTCCCGAAAGCGGACACCCGATGGATGCGCTACAAGCTTCAGCCGCTGCATTGGGTTTGTTCTATTCCCGCAGAGATTTAGATAACCCGGCTTATATCCGCGCTGCTGTAGTGCGACTTTTGGCGAAAATTCCCACAATGGTGGCAGCTTTTCAGCTGATGCGGAAGGGAAACGACCCCGTACAGCCTCGCGATGATTTGGGCTATTCGGCTAATTTTCTGTATATGCTGAATGAGCGGGAACCAGATCCGCTGGCAGCTAGGATATTCGATGTCTGCCTAACGCTGCACGCAGAACATACGATGAATGCTTCCACGTTTTCAGCACGGGTGACAGCTTCAACTCTGACAGATCCTTACGCAGTCATGGCTTCGGCTGTGGGGACTCTGGGTGGCCCACTGCACGGGGGCGCAAATGAAGAAGTGATTGCGATGTTGGAAGAAATTGGCTCGGTGGAAAATGTCCGCCCTTATCTGGAAGATCGCCTGGAACGCAAAGCCAAAATTATGGGCTTCGGACACCGAGTATACAAGGTAAAAGATCCGCGAGCAACTATTCTCCAAAATCTGGCAGAGCAGTTGTTTGAAAAGTTCGGTCGGGATAAGTACTACGATATTGCGGTGGAGTTGGAAAGAGCTGTAGAAGAAAAACTCGCTCACAAGGGAATTTACCCGAACGTGGATTTCTACTCTGGCTTGGTTTACAGTAAGATGGGTATTCCGACGGATTTGTTTACGCCAATTTTTGCGATCGCTCGCGTGGCCGGTTGGTTAGCTCACTGGAAAGAACAGCTCGAAGAAAACCGCATCTACCGTCCGACTCAAGTTTACACCGGACTGCACGAAGCTGCATATATACCGATCGAAGAACGTTAGCAACATAGTCCGCCAGGGGTTCAAACCCCAGCGTCATAGCGAAAGTCCACTGAAGTGGACTGATACCAAATCCGGGTTATTTAGCCCCTTTATAGTGTGGGGTGTAGGGGTGAAGCATTGCGGCGATAAGTGTATTCCCAAGACCCAAAGTTTTTCTACCGCAATGCTTCACCCTTCTTAGGGATAAAGGGAGTTTCGATCCCGGATTTGGACTGATGAAAAATTGGTTTTTAAAACCTGTTTTTCGCTAACAATTTCGTATTTATTACTTAAAGAAATGTGATTGCAGAACTCACGCCAGAACAAGAAGCTCTGATTCCAGTTTATCTAGAAAAGTGGCGCAGTATAGCTCTCTCCACCGAACCGATCGACCGTCAAAAAGCTTCTGAAGCGGTCAAAGCAGTTTATGAGATAATTGGCGAACAAGAGCCATTAATTGTTTTTTTTGATAGTCCTTATTCGGCTTTAAGCCATAAGGAAAGTCTGCACATAAAACAGGTCGGTAAAAAACTGAAGAGTGCAGTAATTGACAAACTGTGGAAACCATTAGAAATTCAGTTAGGCAAACAAGTAGATAGTCAACTAAAACGGTGGTTGCACAGGCAACTGCTCAAGAGTCAAATGGGCAACATCCAAATGAGTCAATTAAGGGAAAAGTTGGCGATAAAACTAGAAAAACATAACTGTATTCGACCGGAAATATGGAGTTTGAATTGCTGTAAGGCTGAGTTTTATATTAATGTTTTAAATTGCCAGAGCGCTCGCAACAAAGATTGGCAGGTATTGCAGACATTTCTGCAAGATTGTGGATGGATTATTCCTTATAAAAAGCTGTGCATAATATGCGATCGGCCTAGAAAAATATCTTTAGACGATCGAGGAAGCTTCCATGCAGAAGGAGAACCTGCAATTGCATTTGTTGATGAATTTAATATCTATGCTTATCGCGGTGTAAGATTGCCTGAAAAATACAGTAAATTGCCTCCTTCTCGCTGGCAAACACAGTGGATAGCTGAAGAGATTGACGCTCGATTGAGGCGAGTTTTAGCTGAGGGATGTGGCTACAAAATTATTACCGAATTTACGCCAGAGCAAGAAGCTTTAATTCCAGTTTACAAGGAAAAGTGGGATGCGATTCTACTTTCTACAGAGCGAATCGATCGCCAAAAAGCTCAGGATGCAATAAAATCAGCTTATGGAAGTATTGGTAAAAATGAGGTAGATATTCTTTTTTATGATAGCCCTTATGCTGCTGCGATAGACATAAATAAACAAGGAGAAATAAAATTAGGTAAACCAATAAGAGGCAAGCTGGATAGCCAGTTAGCAATAAAACTGTGGCGACAAGTGGAGAGCCAATTAGAAATGCGATTGAAAGAGCAATTGTGGGACCGACAGCGAAGTATGCTGGCATCGCGATTGGAGATCTCTCTTCGGCGACAAATGAGTAGGCAATTACAGGATAATCTATGGGTAAATTTTCCCAAAGCTTTTATCCGAAAAATAGGTACTTCTTGGGCTAAGGAGATTGAATTTTATATTACCGTGTTAGGTTGCCAGCATAACTTTCAAAAAGAATGGGAGTTGTTTCAGCTATTGGTAAAGAATGCCTTTTGGATTTTGGCTTACGAAAATGTTTGTTTTGTATGCGATCGACCGACGAAAATAAACTTTGACGCTCGACAAAGATTGCACGCCGAAGGAGAACCTGCCCTTGAGTTTGCCGATGGATATAGCCTGTACGCTTATCACGGGGTAAACTTACCTCGGAAATACGGATACCTGCACCCGAAAAAGTGGCGATCGCAATGGCTTTTACAAGAGACAAACGCAGAGTTAAGGCGAGTTTTAATTCAAGCGATCGGCTACGAGAGAATTTGTCAAGAATTGCAAACAACAGAATTAGACTTATTTCGAGAATACACTTTATTAAAAATAGATGATGCTGATGTCGAGCCAATTCATTTATTGAAGATGACTTGCCCCAGTACCGGACAAATTCACGCCTTGCGCGTACCACCCAATTTAACATCTGCACGAGAAGCAATTCGGTGGGTAAATTGGGGAATAGATCCAGAGAAATTTGCAATCGAAACCTGAACGGAGATTTGTGGAGTGAAAAAGTGGAGTAAAAAAGTGAGGGGGAAGAAATTCCTAATTTTAAATTCCTAATTTTAAATTTTAAATTTTAAATTTTAAATTTTAAATTTTAACTTTTGACTTTTGACTTTTGACTTCTACGTAGCGGCACTAGCAACTTGAGCTATTACATTTTCCTATCCACATCATAGACTTCCATCTTTAGTCAATCCTCTAGGTAGATGACATTGCCTTTATAGGCACCCAGCCCGCTGCGCGGAAGACCCACGACAGCAAGCCGCACTTATAGCGGTTTGCAAGCGTTGATGGTACTTAATTTTTGTCCACTCCCCCACTCCCCCACTCCCCCACTCCCCCACTC
This sequence comes from Aerosakkonema funiforme FACHB-1375, assembly GCF_014696265.1. GTDB lineage: Bacteria > Cyanobacteriota > Cyanobacteriia > Cyanobacteriales > Aerosakkonemataceae > Aerosakkonema > Aerosakkonema funiforme_A. Next base: position 15,941 of record NZ_JACJPW010000071.1, read on the forward strand.
CTCCACTCGCAAGGCGCTGTAGTTGCACCAGCAAAGTCTTGCGGCATCCGACGGTATACTAAACAGTGAAGTTGTAAAAAAAACTTCACAAATCAAAGTAGTAACGGTTGGTTTGGCATTGCCTCAGCCATTTTTGAGAGCGGGGAACATGAACTCAGGAATTGACCTGCAAGCAATCTTTATTGAATCGCTAATGGACTTGGGCGTCCCAGCTGGTGCCGCTAAGGCAATCTGGATGCCCCTGCCAATGGTGCTGATGATTATTGGTGCAACGGTAGGAGTGCTGGTATCAGTCTGGTTAGAGCGAAAAATTTCGGCGGCTGCACAACAGCGGATTGGCCCGGAATTCATGGGGCCATTCGGGATACTGGCACCTGTAGCCGATGGTATGAAGCTGGTCTTTAAAGAAGATATTCTCCCAGCTAAGTCGGATTCCCTTCTCTTCACGCTGGGGCCGATCATCGTGGTGATCCCAGTGTTTCTGTCCTACCTGATCGTACCCTTCGGACAAAATCTGGTAATCACAAACATCGCCGTTGGTGTATTTCTGTGGGTGGCTCTTTCCAGCATTGCCCCAATTGGTTTGCTGATGTCAGGGTATGCCTCTAACAACAAATACTCCTTGTTGGGGGGTTTACGGGCTGCCGCACAGTCGATCAGTTATGAAATACCCCTGTCGCTGTCGGTGCTGGCAATCGTGATGATGTCCAACAGCCTCAGTACGATCGACATCGTAGACCAACAATCGGGTTACGGTATCCTGGGTTGGAACCTCTGGCGTCAGCCGATCGGATTCATCGTATTTTGGATTTGTGCCTTAGCAGAATGCGAACGGATACCCTTTGACTTGCCGGAAGCTGAAGAAGAACTGGTGGCTGGCTATCAAACCGAGTATTCTGGGATGAAATTCGGTTTGTTCTACGTGGGTTCCTACGTCAACCTGGTTCTCTCTTCTCTACTCTTCTCCATACTTTACCTGGGCGGCTGGGATTTTCCCGTTCCGATCGATCGCATCGCCAGCTTGTTCGGAGTCAGCGAGACAAATCCCTGGTTGCAGGTAATCGCTGCTTCTTTAGGCATCACCATGACAGTTCTGAAAGCTTACTTCCTCATCTTTCTCGCTATTCTGCTGCGCTGGACGGTACCCCGCGTCAGAATTGACCAATTGCTAAATTTAGGGTGGAAGTTCCTTTTACCGGTTTCTCTGGTAAACCTGCTGTTAACCGCCGCCCTCAAGCTAGCATTCCCCTTTGCCTTCGGCGGCTAAATAAATTTCAGATTTTAGATTTTAGATGACAAATTTGCGCCAAATCTAAAATCTAAAATCTAAAATCTAAAATTCCCAAGAGAGTGAGACACGATGCTAAAGTTCCTCAAACAAGTTGGCGATTACGCCAAAGAAGCCGTTCAGGCAGGTAAATACATCGGTCAAGGTTTGGCAGTTACCTTTGACCATATGCGCCGTCGTCCGATTACGGTACAGTATCCCTACGAAAAACTTATCCCTTCAGAACGTTTTCGAGGACGCATTCACTTTGAATTTGATAAGTGCATTTCCTGCGAAGTTTGCGTCCGCGTTTGTCCGATCAACCTGCCAGTAGTAGATTGGGAATTCAACAAGGAAACGAAAAAGAAACAGCTGCGACACTACAGCATTGACTTCGGAGTTTGTATCTTTTGCGGCAACTGTGTGGAATACTGCCCGACAAACTGTTTATCTATGACAGAAGAGTACGAGCTTTCCACATACGATCGTCACGAATTAAACTTCGATAACGTGGCTTTGGGACGTTTGCCATATAAAGTAACTGATGACCCGATGGTCACACCGCTGCGCGAACTTGCGTACTTGCCAAAAGGTGTGATGGACCCTCACGACGTTCCAGACAGCTATCGTCGGGCCGGTCAACTTCCAGAGGAAATTTTGGAAAAATCGGAAAAGTAGGTTTAATTGTTCATTGTTCGTTGTTCCTTGTTCGTGGCTATGAATGATGAACAACGAACAAAAGGAGAAATAACTGTGGATTTAGCGCAAGGGGTTCAGATTGTTTCGTTTGCCATACTGAGCGTGATGATGATTGGAGCAGCTTTGGGTGTGGTGCTGTTTTCCAACATTGTCTATTCAGCTTTCTTGTTGGGCGGAGTTTTTATCAGCATCGCCGGAATGTACATTTTGCTAAATGCTGATTTTGTAGCAGCAGCACAAGTGCTGATATATGTAGGTGCGGTAAACGTTTTGATTTTGTTTGCCATCATGTTGGTGAACAAGCGCCAAGATTTTACACCCCTTAAGAGCGCTTGGCTTCGTCAGGGAGCAACAGCCCTAGTCTGTGCTGGTTTGTTTGTCTTATTAGGCACAATGGTTTTGGCAACTCCTTGGGCGATTTCTACGGAAGTCGCTACTACAAGTGAAAGCTCAATTATGCGAATCGGTCAACATTTCTTTAGTGACTTTTTGCTACCTTTTGAGCTAGCATCGGTGTTATTGTTAATCGCAATGGTGGGTGCGATCGTTTTGGCACGGCGCGAATTTTTGCCGGAAATAACCGAAAGTACAAGCGTACAACAACAAGTTTTAACTTTGCCGGAACGTCCTAGAGAATTGGTGCCCGCAGGCAGCGATTCTTCCACGCTGACAAGCGATCGAGGCGCTCAAAACAAGTAATAGTCATTGCCAATCCAAAATCCAAAATCCAAAATCCAAAATCTAAATTGGTTGACCACTTCGCTCAAAAAGAGGATTCATGCTGCAACTGCAATATTTCTTACTCTTAGCTGCTGCCCTTTTCTGCATAGGTATCTACGGTTTGATTACCAGTCGCAATGCAGTGCGGGTACTGATGTCAATTGAATTGCTGCTGAATGCAGTGAATCTTAATTTGATGGGTTTTTCCAATTTTCTAGACCCGCAAGCAATTAAAGGTCAGGTTTTTACTGTGTTTGTGATTACCGTAGCAGCTGCTGAAGCGGCAGTTGGGTTGGCGATCGTACTGGCGATTTATCGCAACCGCGATACGGTAGATATGGAGCAGTTTAACTTGCTCAAGTGGTAATGGAGAATTTTAGATTTCAGATTTTAGATTTCAAATTTGAAATCTGAAATCTGAAGTCTGAAATTACCGAAATTTTATCGCTTTGACCGAAAAAAGGGGTTTCAAGCCTTCCATTGAAATGGGAATAATCAAAAAGTTTTTCCGAATTTCAAGCTCTGTCCGCTCATTGCGGAGTCAATCCTCTCATCCAAAATCCTCTCATCCAAAATAGGGTGAAGTACCCTACTTAGTTATTAGTAAAATCATTATTTCACCAATATAAAAAAGTGGAACTAAAACAGGTAATTATAGCACACAAAGCAGGAGATTCCCAGAGCAAGCGCTGGGCAGAAAAGTGCGCCAGAGAACTGGAAAAACTCGACTGTAAGGTGCTGATGGGGCCGAGTGGGCCAAAAGATAATCCTTATCCGGTTTTTTTGGCATCATCTACACAACCGATCGATCTGGCGATCGTACTGGGAGGGGACGGTACGGCTTTGTCAGCAGCGCGGAATTTGGCAGGAGATGGCATCCCGATTTTGGCCGTGAATGTGGGGGGACATCTGGGTTTTTTGACGCAGCCTTTTGAGGAATTTAAAGATACTGAGAAAGTTTGGGAACGGTTAATTGACGATCGCTTTGCGATTCAGCGGCGGATGATGTTGCAAGCGGCGATATTTGAGGGCGATCGCCGGGACTTGCCACCGGTGAGCGATCGCTTTCTTGCCTTAAATGAAATGTGCGTCAAACCCGCTTCAGCCGATCGAATGCTCACCTCTATTTTGGAGATGGAAATTGATGGTGAAGTAGTCGATCAGTACCAGGGAGACGGGTTAATTGTGGCAACGCCTACAGGGTCTACTTGCTATACGGTTTCTGCTAATGGGCCGATCGTACACGATGGTATGGAAGCGATCGCCGTAACCCCTATTTGCCCTCTAAGCCTTTCCAGCCGTCCCATTATTTTACCCCCTGGCTCTGTAGTTAGCATTTGGCCTTTGAGCGATTACGAACTCAGTACCAAACTGTGGATGGATGGGGTTATGGCCACCTCTATTTGGCCGGGACACCGGGTTGATGTTTGCATGGCTAACTGTCAAGCTAAATTTATTATCTTGCGAGATAACTATTCCTACTACCAAACATTACGAGAAAAGCTGCTGTGGGCTGGAGCGAGAATTCGTTACGACAACAATCACCGCAATTGAAGCATACCAATGTGGCGGCTAGCCAATTTTGCGAGCTTTACGGCGGCAAACATTCATCAAAAATGCACCTACCAAAGCTAAACCAGCAAACGCAGTTGGTTCGTCAACTTTTTCAAATTCTGCCCCCACTAGGCCAAAATCACTGTTTTGGACAGATAGGGGAGGAACGCCTGGTTGGGAGACTGGTGCTAATCTAAGGCTAGTGAGAAAGGTATCTGCAAAAGGATTAGAGATACTATACCAACCTCCACCCTGAATATCGCTTTTGCGATCGGTCGAATTACTGATGGCCTTTATTTCTCTGGAACCGTCCATCCACGACCAAACAGCTGTACTTTTATCTTTAATAGTTAGGGTACCTGCAATCCCAGATATATTGGGAGCCGCAGCCGCAATCTCATAAACCTGCTGTCCAAACTCACCTAACGGGTAAAGCGCACCGAGATCCAGGGATTTAAGTATACCCCCACCTTCGGGAAGTGTTAAATCAATGTATTCTCCGAAGTTAATGCCCGCAGGAATATCGGGATTGAAAGGTTCGCCGTTGCTTACACCAACACTCTTTACATTACCCTGAAAACCATCATCTACAGCCGACCGATCTTTAAAATACTTCCCTTGCATCAGGCCACCACCAGCTTCCAGCTTAAAACCATCGTCAGTTTCGCATTTGGGTATTTGGTCTATATCTTTACCAACTAGGAGGTTAGTGTTATTGGTAGTGAAGTCAACCAGAATCACACAGGTTCCCAGGCTGGTACCGTTAGTAAAATTAAACGCTTGAGATGGAGCAATAAAAACAGTTAAGGCACCACTAGCAATCAAACTTAACAAAACTGGATTTTTTTGAAGGTTCATAAAATTAATCTCCGCATAATTTATTAAGAACTAACATAAAATTTTTGTATGTCCAGTATAATAATACATAAATATACGAAAAAGCAACTATAGAATACGTTTTTTGAATAAAACTGATACTGATACTGATACGAGTTTATACCTATTTCGCATTCTGTACTAGAAGGGTTTCTACCTCAGTATGTTTTTTGATATTGGAAACAGTAACAGCCCCCCTCTGCTTTGTGTACAACCATAGCGATTCTTTTGTGAGTCCTACAGAGTTTAGGCGAAAAAAGCACTCCATATAAAGCTAATCAGAAGACCTACGGTGACCGGGAAAAAAGCAGAGAGGGGAAAGGAAACAGAGGAAGAATAGGTATAAAACCTGTCGTTAGGCCAAGGGCAAACAGTTTCTCGCTTCTTGAGCTACCTGCTCTACCTCATCGTCAGTCATTGTTTCCAGAATCGCAAGAGCTTCTGGACTACCTAAGTGATTGAGAGCTTGGACAACTCGGTAGCGCAGTTGCCAATCTGGATAGGTGGTGAAAGTTGCCAAAAGAGGAACTGCACGTAAATCGCCCAATTCTCCCAGAGAACTGACAGCGGCAGTTTTAATCAGATCGATATCGGAATCGAGTGCTTCTTGTAGCAGATCGAAGCCTCGCGGGTCGCCCATTTCTCCCAAAGCAGCGATGATGCTGACTTGGAGAAGCCATTCAGAAGAGTTGTGGTAGGCTTGCCGCAAGTCTTCAAAAGCTTCTTCTAACTTGAGCGCCCCCAAGGCATCGGCGGCGGCTGCTTGCACGTCTACTTCCGAGTCGTGCTGAAGGCGATCGCGCAAAATTTCCAAGGCTTTGTGCAAATCTACCTTGCCCACAGTATCCATGAGGCTGACTGCACCATATCGAACGCGGGCGTTGCTGTCATTAATAGCTGGTTGAACCAGTTTGAAAGCGATCGCAGGTTCCAACTGACGCAGTTGGTTAACGCCTCGCAAGCGATCGCTCAGTTCCTCCGAACTTAACAACTTTTGAACAGACTCAGGAGTAATGGTCATTTTTTCGTCGTCACTTCTGGGTGAAAAGAATTGCAAATTTTAGAAGAGCAGATTGCAAATTTAATTCTTCGAGATTTCAAAGAATTAAATTTGATTTGACCATTCGCCTCGTTTCCACGGCTCTGCCTGGAAACGCCATTAGTCTTGAGTGGCTGCCATCTCTCGAATGATATCGCCACGGGTGACAATGCCGACGACATGACCGCCATCATCGATCACAGGCAAACGGCGAATATTGCGTTCGTGCATCAATTGTGCCGCTTCGCGTAAGGATTTGTGGGGATGGACGGTAATCAGCGGATCGCTGGTCATCAATTCCCCAACTGTTTGCCCCAAGGCTTTGTGGAGGTCTCGATCGTACTTGGCGGGATTTTCTAAGTAAATAACGGTGTCGAGAATCATGATGTAAGCGGGAGGGGTTACCCCTGTTTCCTGCCACATCAAGTCGCTCTCGGAGATTACGCCCACTAATTTGCCATTTTCATCCACCACTGGCATACCGCTGATCCGGCGTTCTGCCAAAATCTTGATAGCCTCTTTGAGAGGAGTTTCTGGCCGCACTGAAATCGGATCGCGGCTCATCACATCGGCAACTGTTTTGGGCATGATCTACTGCTATCTCTGACTAATTCCCCAGCTTCACTATTGTAGAAAATCATGGCTATCCAAAGGTTAGCGTTTATGGATTGTTTAATATTCGTGATTAGGTAACTGACAACTGACAACTGACTATTGGCTAAATTCGGTTTCGCAGTACGCTTGCAGCAGGCGGATGCAGTTGGCGATCGCTCCTAAGTGAGCAATCTCGTAACCGTGGGTATTTTGGGTGGGGAAACTCAAACAAGCCGCACGCGCTACGTGACCGAATTTCATGGCAATTGAGGCATCGGAACCAAAACCGCTCAAGGTTGCCAGTTGTAAGGGAATATTTAGTCGTTTTGCCACGCTTCGGATCTCCCCGTTCAGGTTTTCGTCGTAAATGCCGTAGCCATCTTGGGAAAGCAGTACCGGCGCTTCTCCATCTTCAATCGGATATTCGCTCGACAAAGGACAGATTTCCAGGGCGATCAATGCTTCCAGGCGCTGATTTTGGGTAAAGTAGAGAGCGCCTACGGCACCCACTTCTTCTTTTGCCGAAGCTACCAGATAGGTATCCACAGCCGGTTGCTTTAAGGTTTCCGCCAGACCCAACAAAATTGCTACCGAAGCTTTATTATCCAAGGTGTAACTGGCAATATAATCCTTGAGTCGGATCGGTCGCTTGCGATGTTTGCCTACGACTACGCGAGTTCCCGGTCGAATGCCAGCTGCTTCCAGTTCCGCTGTGCTGCATTTGGTTTCCACCCAGGCATCTTCCCAACGTAGCGGTTTGTCTTCCTGCTGGGCTTTTTGAGGCGATTCGTGGGAGACGTGACGCGATCCGAATGATAAGATGCCGCTGATAATTTGGTTATCTCCCAACAGATCGACGACGCCTTCACCATAAACCCAAGGAAATGCACCGCCCAGTTTTCGTACTTGTACTCGTCCAAACGGCTCGATACTCTTGACAATTGCGCCAATTTCGTCTTTATGGGCGGTGATGGCGATACTGCGGGTGGAATCTTTACCGGGAATGAGAGCTAGAGCATTTCCCGCTGCATCCAGCCATGCTTTCACTCCCAGAGCCTTGAATCGATCGAGCAACAGGCGATCGATTTCCCCTTCCGCACCGCTGGGAGAATGGTGCAGCACTAATTCCTCAATTGTATCGAACAGTCGATCGTTATTTAATAAAGACATTTGGTTTACCAGTTCCACCTTTACTGAAGATTTCTAGCTTCTATCAGAGAGAGGGAGAGGGAGGAATTTTGACTTTTGACTTTTGACTTTTGACTTTAAGTTTTCTTATCTAAAGTACCCGTGTAGGTCAAAAAAGTAACCAGTTTTAAAGTTCGGGTTTTAAATATACCGCGTCCTTAGCTACCGTTACAAGGAATTTTATAAGTATTTATACATAAAAATTAGTTACTCTAGTTACTAAAAATACTTATAAGTAGTGGAAGACAGCAGAAGTAATCCATCAGTTTTTTCTCCCCATCTCCCCATTCCCCCATCTTTGCAGTCAAGCTGGTGGGAAATTTCTGCTCTCCTGCACCGCTCTTGAGAAGGGTGCAGCACCAATTCCTCAATTGTGTCCAACAGTCGATCGTAATTTAATCAAGACAATTTGAATTGGCGGTTTCGGAATTTCCATCAGAGAGATGAATTATAACAATAACTTATATTTTTACTGTACGGTATCGGACAGACAAACGATTTTGTACCTAATAGAGTAGATTTTAGTGAGAAAAGGTTAAAATTTTTCATATTGCTATTGTTTCGGTTGTTTAGATAAAAACTAAAGAAACTCTATCTTGAAGAAGATGCACTCACACAAAAGTTATCATAAGGCCACTGGCTTAGAAAAGGTTCAGCTTGCTTTGCCCAAAGCTGAAAAAAGTAAAATTGAGAGTAAAAGTTTGTTATCCAACCATCCGGGCCATCCGGGATATTTGGATGAAGGCGATCGCGCTTCTTAAGGAATCAATGCTGTGATGCAAGAAAATGCTGAATGGGATGGAGAGACCGTTCTTAAACAATCTCAATACTTTGACGAAGTAAAAAGAGAGGAACTTGAAGATACGATCGAGATTTTGCGCCAGCAAATAGAAATGTTGAATCAAGAGTTGCGTGGCAAAGAATTACAACTACAAGAGCTAGAGCAAGAATTGAGTTTTACAAATGAGCAATTGTGTGCATACAGTTCGCAGCAATTAACATTTAAGGAAGCTAAAGAATTAGCTAAATATCTTTTAGCAAGTCAGAAGTCTAGCAGCGAATCTTTAGCTGAACTTCTCAGTGCTATTTATGGCTATTACGTCAAAGGTAACGATTTAAAGCCAACAAACAGACCCAGTTATATTACGCCTGTTAAAAATGCAGTAGATGGGGAATTTTACCGTGAAGAGAAGTTCAAAATCTTGCAGTTGAGGGAACAATTAAAAGAGAATAGGAAACAAATTAAATATCAGGTTAATCGCTTGAAAGAAACTTATAATCGAGTTAAAAGTTCGTATAATAAATTGCAAGCACAGTTGGCTCGGCAAAAAGTTGAGGGTGTTAGTTATGAGGTTGATTTGCTTGCCGATCGATGTCTGCTCAGGCAGTCAGAAAGGAAGAGCAATACCTTCGACGCGCTAAAGCGCGTCGAAGGTATTGCTCAAAATTTTTGAACAAATATGAAGCTTCGTAAAGCTTAAATTTTGCAGCCGGAATAAAATTGGTTTTGGTTATGCTAGTTTTTAGCAGAATTTAAAGATACTTTCCCTTGTGATGTCCCGATCGCCAAACTTCTCCGATTCAATTAAAAATCGGCTTCTGGCTGCTCTACCCACAGAAGAATAGAATCGCCTCCTTTATAGTTACAGGTATTTTTGTGAGTAGTGCCCACCCTACTCAAAACTCAAAACTATCCTACTCCTTAGTTGTTAGTTCCTTTGCAGATATGCCCTCATTTTGAGTGCCAAAATACCAAAGCGCCGCCGCCGCTTCAGCGCGAGTCACAGATTTTTTGGGTTGAAATAGGGTAGTATAACCAAAAACTCGTCGAATAATAGAAGTATCTCCATTTTGGAAATCTGTGAGGATCGATCGCAACGCCTTCGGGTCAATCTTCGCTACATCTTGAAAACCCCAAGTTTGCTTCACCGAATCAATAGTTGCAGATGACGCCAAGCGAGTATCCAAAGGGACTTTCCACATCAGCAACTGTTCCCGCGTTAAAGCTGCACCCGGACGAAACAACACGGCTGTGCTATCTCCAGAAAGCGGACTGGGAATGATTCCCGCTTCAGCTAATCCTTGAATAGCGGGAAAGTCGGGGTCAGTTTTCGCTACATCCTGAAAAGCAGGTTGAGACGCATCTGTTGCCAAACGAATTTGTTTGGCAGGATTGTTAGCATTCATTTTATTGCTAGTAGCAATTAGCCAACGCGCAAACTCGCGATGACTGATGGCTTTGTTCGGTTCAAATTTGGTGTTTGCAGCCGATTGATTTTGTTTCGAGTTACTGGGATTAAGTGTCAGTACACCCAATTGCGCTATATCTGTGACGTAGGAATGCAATTCTTTGGGTGCATTATTTAAGTCAGAAAAAACATTAACATTATTAGTTGTATTGGTGGCAGTTTCTGTTTGAGGAGTTGCAGTTGGTTGTGCGGAAGGTGTCGGTGTTAGAGAAGCAGTTGGAGTTGGAGAATTTGTCGCTTCTGGTTGCGGTGCAGTTGCGGTAGTATCGCTACTAACGCGCTCGTATTGTATGGTAAATTCTGTGGCGGCTGCTGAATTTTGATTAGCAGTAGGTTGACTGGCGCTACTGGTATTTGTCGCGCTAGAAATTGGCTGGATGGAAACTGTAACTTTCAAGTCATTTCGCTTAGCTTCAAACGTACCGCCAGCATCATCTGTAGGCTGACTGAGCAATTGCCAGTTATTTTCCTGAAACTGCTTTTGATAGAAATTCTGAACTAAGTTAACGGGGTCGCCGCTACTCCAGCGAGTCAGGGTCGCCTGTTCTGCTGGAGTTGTAGAGTTGGGTAACTTGACTTCCTGTAATTGCGCTAGGGGATATTTGTTAATTTCCGATGGGAAGTCAGATGGTAAGTTTACCGTTGGTGATGTTTGGACGTTGCGATCGCTTCCCGACTGTCCCACTGTAGCCGGGTTTTCTTGCAGGTTGGGATCTGCCGCCAAAGACTGCTCCAAGTTCTTCGCCGCTGGACTGTTGGCGCAGGCAGTCAGGGAAGTCAGCAACAAAGCCGTCAGATTTATTAATATAGCAGGGCGTCTGGAAGGAAACACAGTTAGCCAGGGAAATCGTCTTCAACCCTACCCTAGCGCTTTTAGGGCGTCGGGGCTAGGGGCTGGGGATTAGGGAGCTGTTAAAATGATTGGAAAGCTGTACATTTACCTCCTAGTCCCTCCACAATCGCGCAAGTGTTGGCAGTTAACATTCCTACATAAGAGCCAGCCAAAGTTCCTTTGTCAGCCAAACCATCAACGATCAGTTTTCGATCGGAAACTTTAACTTTCGCTTCTCTAGCTACAGTTTTAATTACTTTATCATTGGCGGTCATTTCGGCGAAAATGGTGGGAACTCCAGCTTCCTTCACTTCTTTAACCAGTTCTTTTACTCGTGCTGCGGTGGGTTGTTCTTCTGAAGAAAATCCTTGCAGTGTGCCTTCTATTGTGAGACCGTAAGCTTTGGCATAGTAACCCAAAGCGTCGTGAGTTGTGACTAATTTGCGTTGCTTGGCAGGAATGGTATTAATTTGCCTTGCAATCCAGGTATCTACTTGTTTTAATTGCGCTGTCAGTTTTTGGGCGTTGCTGGTATAAAGGTTAGTATTGGCAGGCGCAATGTTAATTAAGCGATCGCGAATTATTTCTACCATGCGGATGCCATTCTCGACATCGTGCCAAACGTGGGGGTCGGGGGCTTTTTCTTCATCTTGATGTTTTTCTTGATGCTGTTCTACTTCTGTATGATGGTGGTGATGTTCTTCTCCCATCAGTGGGTTGGGTACGGCTTTCTCGTTGACGGCAACTTTTGGCGCAAAGTTATTCGTTGCCTTGACTAAATCAATAATAGCGGGTTCAAAGTCGTAGCCTCCATAAAAAATCAGTTGTGCGGTTTCAATTGCTTTGCGGTCTTCGGGTGTCGCTTGATACGTGTGGGGGTCTCGATCGGCACCAACCAAACACTTTAATTCTACTGTTTCCTGGGCGATCTTTTCGGTCAAGTCGCACAAAATGCTGTATGATGCGACTACTTTTGGCTTTGGGGAAGCTGTTGTTTGGGTGGTAGCCTGGGTATCTGCACCGCACCCGCTTAGACTGGTGGCGATCGCTACTACTATCGCACCCCAAAACCATTGCTTTTTCTCTGACATCCTCTCCTCCTTGACAGGAATTCCTATCAGCTTTGACAAAATTTGTCTTTTTATGTGATAATGATACTCATTCTAATATACTACTGTATAGTTAGCTCACCCAGCGTTTATTCAATCTAAAATCTCAAATCGGATCGCCTATGCTGGAAGTCCAAAACTTAGCCGTCCGTTACCAAAGAGTTTGCGCTGTCAACAGCGTCAGCTTCACCGTTGCGCCGGGACAATTAGTCGGTGTGATTGGCCCTAACGGTGCGGGTAAAAGTACAATGATTAAAGGGATGCTGGGGCTTATTGCTACTTGCAGCGGAGTGGTAAAGTTTCGTTCCCGTCCGCTGAAGCAGCAATTAAAACAAGTGGCTTATATACCGCAGCGATCGCAAATCGATTGGGATTATCCTATAACAGTTTGGAACGCGGTGATGATGGCTCGCACCGTACATACTGGCTGGTTTAAAGAACCCAACCGTCAATCGCAAGAAATTGTTAAAGCTGCGCTTGCACGGGTGGGAATGTGGGAATTGCATCAGCGTCAAATCGGGGAACTTTCTGGCGGACAGCAACAGCGAGTATTTTTAGCACGCGCACTGGCGCAGCAAGCGGAATTGTTATTTTTTGACGAGCCTTTTACTGGCATTGATAAAAAAACAGAAGAAATAGTTTTTGAGATTTTTTCCGAACTCAAAGCCCAAAATAAAACTTTGTTGGTTATCGGTCACGACTTGGGAGAAAATTTGAGCTATTACGACCGTTTTTTATTAATGAACAAACATTTAATTGCTGACGGATCGAGGGCAGAAGTATTAACTGCTGCCAATCTTCAAAAAGCTTACGGGCAATTGACAATGATGAGTAAATTTCATGTGGAATTTTCTAATTGAACCGCTGAGTTTTGAATTTATGCGTCACGCCCTGGCTATTGCCATCTTGCTGGGAATCCTTTGCTCAGTGGTGGGCAGTTTCTTGATTGTACAACAGATGGGAATGATGGGAGATGCGATCGCCCATTCTGTTTTACCGGGATTGTCGATCGCATTTTTCCTGGGAATAGATATTTCGATCGGTGCGTTTATTGCGGGGACGCTAAGTGCATTACTTGTGGCTTGGATTCGATCGCAATCTCGCATCAAAGTCGATGTAGCTATGGCATTAGTTTTATCCAGCTTTTTAGCTTTAGGAGTCACCCTCATCAAAATATTAAAAACGAACAAATTAGACCTGCACAATATTCTCTTTGGAGATATATTAGGCGTAACAATTACAGATGTTTGGCATACCCTAGCGATCGCCGTCACTATTTTAGTATTAGTCAAACTCTTTTACAAAGAACTGCTTTTTTACACTTTCGACCCGTTGGGGGCGCAAGCTAGCGGTTTAGCCGTGACTTGGATTTATTTAGGCTTAATTGCCGCCATTACATTGACTGTAATTGCCAGTATGCAAACGGTGGGCGTACTTTTGATTATTTCCCTACTAATTGGCCCAGGTATTAGCGGTTATTTATTAGTGAAAGAATTGCACCTGATGATGGGAGTAGGTGCCGTTATCGGGATAATTGCCAGCATTAGCGGGATGTACCTTAGCTACTACTGGGATATTCCCTCTGGGCCAGCAATTGTGTTAGTAGTTTTCGGATTATTTTTACTAACACTATTGTTTAGCCCTTCTCAAGGCATTTTGACTCGACGGTCAGTAGCGAATCGTTCTGCCAAGATTATCCAACAGCTAAATTACCTCAAAAGACGATAAATTTAGCTAACGGCAACCTATTTTTGTCCGGGTGCGACCAGCGAATTGCAACTGTTATTAAAAGGGAAGCTTACCTTGCAAATCCTGACGTCTAACAGTGGTGCAGGTAGCGCAGCTGCATCCCAAATTGTCTAAAATGGGATTTCCCTTCCGCTGATTGAACGTAACTGTTGGATTTTGGGAACGGACGTGAGTAGACTGTACGGATACAAAGGCGGAGTCTGTAGCCGGAGATACAATAACCCCAGCGTGTGCGGGATTAACAATCAGCAGCAAAGCACCCAATAAGCCAGATGAAGCAAGCAAAGTTAAGGCAACTTTGTTCATAAAACTAACCCCACTTTTTTGGGAAGGTAAATTTAGTCAATTGTAGCTTTTCCAAATCCTTGAGTGCGAGTGACTTTTGACCAAACGACTAATTCGCCGTTCGCGCCACCAGCCGCCAGCTTGTTTCCTTGGGGGTGCCAAGCAAGACAAGAAAATTTATCTGCTGCGCGTGGGAGAATCTGTGCGAGTTGCTTGGCTTTTTGCCACAAACAGACGCTTCCATCTTCAGCAGCGGAGGCGAGGAGGAAGGTGTTTGGCTGGAATTCTATCGCCTGCACTATTCCAGTGTGAATTTCCAACATCCTACCTTGCCAACCTACCGAATCATCGGCGTCTTTTTCCCAGACTACAACGCTTTGGGCGCTGGCGACTGCCAATATAGGAAAATTAAGTTCTGTGAGAGGTTGCGACCAAGCCAGCGATCGTATTTTACCGGGAAAGCCGCGCATTGCCCAAAGGCGAAGGTTATGCCACTCCCAAACGGCAAGGGTGTTATCCAAATTGGCAGCAGCGATATATTTGCCATCTGGCGACCAAGCGATCGCTAAACTGGTGACAGGTACTTCTAAAATTTCCGGGTCTTCGTCCCAGTCTTGCACATTCCAAACTTTAACACCTTGATGACCTGCGATCGCAAGATGTTGTCCGTCGGGATGCCATGCCATACTCAACACTGAAGATGTCTCAAAATTCAACGTCACCGCAACTTCTTCCGCCTCGACATCCCAAACTTGCACATAGCGCCCCGTACTAAAGGCTAACTCGTTACGTATGGGATTCCAAACGAGTCGGTCAAGCCAATTTGGCCTATTTTCCAAAGTGGTAATCAATTGATTTCCTTGCGATTCGATGCGCCAAATTTTTACCTGTCCATTTTGACCCCCAGCCGCCAAGAATTCACCGTTTTTGGAAAACGCAAGACAATCTACAGATTGACCTTCACCTGTTTGCAAATATCTGAGTTTTCCTTCCGCCCAAAGCACTACTTCCCCAGCGCCGTCAGCTGCCGCTAAAGTTTTATTATCCGCCGACCATACCATCGTCGTCACGTAATCTGAAAGCCTGCCTTGCCAAGGTCGGTGTAATAAATTTTTGGTGAGGCTAATTAGATTAAACACTTGCGAAAATCCTCTTTAAATTTGGCTTCATTAAGATGACGTCCGATGAAAATTAATTCGTTTTTGCGAGTTTCGTTCGCTTTCCAAGCGCGGTCTTGTTTTCCTTCAAACAGCATATGAACACCTTGGAAAACAAAACGATTATCTTCACCTGCAATATTGAGGATACCTTTCATCCGAAAGATATCTTGCCCTTGATTTCGCAACAATTCGCCTAACCAATTGTTCAACTTTTCTCCATCTAGCGCCCCAGATTCTACCAAAGCCACGGAATACACCGATTCATCGTGTTGGTGGGCATCTTCACCTAAGAAATTGGGATCGATTTCCAAAGCGCGATTCAGGTCAAATGCTTGCACGCCTAATAGGGCGTTCATCTCTAACTCAGAATTGCGAGTGCGATAGATTTTTGCCATTGCATTCATCGCCCGAATTCGCTTTTCTAACTCATCCAATTCCTCTGGCTTAACCAAATCTACTTTATTAATCAAAATTACATCGGCAAAAGCAATCTGTTCTTGCGCCTCATTTGCATCCCAATGCTGCCAAATATGCTTGGCATCCACCACCGTCACCACTGCATCTAACTGCAATAGAGTCCGCATATCTTCATCGACAAAAAAAGTTTGAATCACCGGTGCGGGGTCAGCCAGCCCGGTTGTTTCAATTAGCAAATGGTCGAATTTGTGGCGTCGTTTCATCAAATTGCCGATAATCCGAATTAAATCTCCCCGAACGGTACAGCAAATGCAGCCGTTGTTCATTTCAAAAATTTCTTCATCCGCATTGATAATTAGCTGATTGTCAATCCCCACTTCCCCGAATTCGTTGACTATCACAGCTACCTTTTTGCCGTGTTCGTGAGTCAGGATACGGTTCAGTAGGGTGGTTTTACCCGCACCCAAATAGCCAGTCAGCACCGTGACGGGTACAAAGTCCGCCGTTGTCGCATTCACCACGATGAATTCCTCTCGCACTATTTACATAATGATAACCATTATCATATTATTATAGTGTTGGCATAATTAATTTTTTACTAAGCGCAGGTAAACGCCGATGAGTTTATCTGCCTTTACCTTGGCGTATCTGTGGCCAAAAAAAATAAAATTTCCTGATTATCTTAGGGTTGAAGCTTGACCAATAGTGCCTAAAGCTGTTTTTCGATCGCATCGCACGCCACACCAACTCCATTTTCGGATTGAATAATCGGTCCGATTTCTGCTGCTTTAGCTGCATAATTGGGATTTTCCAACAATTCCCGTAAATTTTTGGCTACTCGTGCGGCTAAATACTGCTTACGGGGAATAGTTCGGGAAGTTCCCAAGCGTTCCACTCTTGCTGCATTGTCTGGCTGGTCGTGGCTGTAGGGCATCACCAGGGTGGGACGACCCGCCCGTAATGCTTGGGCAGTTGTACCGATACCGCCTTGATGTACGATCGCACAAGCACGCGAAAAAATTTGCGAATATGGCGTATAACCTACGGCAATGATGTCTTGGGAAAGATTTTCTGGGGTTGCATTCTTGCCAATCAACAACACTGCACGACGGTTTAACAGCTTTGCAGCTTGAATACTTTCCCGATAAAAGCTACCAGGAGTCATAACTGCGGCTGAACCAAGAGTAAAAACGATCGGTGGTTCGCCTGTATCCAAAAATTGTTTGAGTTCGGGCGTGAGTTCCGCTTTTCCCTCGCTACCATCATAAAATGTAAACCCTGCGATCGCCGTATTTTTTGGCCAATCAGGTTGAGGTTTTGCGAATGTTGACGAGAACATCGCCAACACAAGGTAGGGAGAATATTTATCATCTATAAACGGATTGCCAACTAGGGGAGGCAAACCGAGTTCGCGTCGTAGTTGATGAATCGGTTCTGCCCAAGATTTAGAAATAACTTTTGATAATTGAATTATACCTTGGCTGAAAATAGATCCAAGCTGGCGAAACTTACCTAACAGTGGAAACACAGGGATTACTGACGGGTCATAAACAGATAGAAATGAGGCTGGTTGCAGAACAGCAAACGCCCACCGCATCCCTAATTTTTCCGCAACCAATCGCGCCGCCACAACTCCTTCACCCGCAATAATAAAGTCTGCATCTTTGGTAACGTTCATCAAATCTGTGTAGGTTTCGCGTAAATTCGCACAAACCCAATTTTTGATGACATACTCCGTCCCCGTTTTCAAATCCATCATTCGCGCCATCTCTTGAGGATCGCTCAAAGCCGTATTATCAGGGCGCATTCGATGAAACTCAAATCCCAAAGCTTCAATTTTGCCTTGATATTCCTGATGAGTTGCAAACACTACATCGTGACCGCGCTTTTGTAACTCCAGTGCGATCGCAATTTTCGGATGCAGATCGCCAAAAGAACCAATGGTAGTTAAAACAATACGACTCACGATTTTGGCTGAGTATGGGGAGTGAATAACATTGATTATTTTATCATTATTTATGGTTTCTGGGTGTAGTGCGATCGCACATTAAATTTATCTTAATTAACCTTCACAGATTAATGCTATAATGTTATTTGCTGTCTCCTCCTCCTGGAATATAATGGTAATGAGGATTTATGAATTTTAAATTAGTTGATTCTTTAGTGCAGTTAATCGAATCTCTGGATATAGAAGAATACGCTTTATTGCAAGATAAATTACAAAATAGAATAATTCAGAAAACAGCAGGAGTCTGTGGGGGTCATGCCTGCATCCGTCAAACGAGAATACCAGTCTGGACTGTAATTTCTTTGCAACAGCAAGGAGCCGATTATCAAGAAATTATCCGAAATTTTCCCAGCTTAACGATACCTGATTTGAGCGCAGTACAGGCTTACTATGAAAACAATAAAGTAGAAATCGATCGAGTTATTGCTTACCACCAAGATGATGCTGATATAGAAATCGATGATTAGATTTTACTCAAATGAAAATTTTCCTTTGGACATGGTGCAAGCTTTACGCGACTTCGGCTATGATGTGCTGACATCTTATGAGTCTGGACGAGCCAATCAAAGGATTTCAGATGATGAAGTTTTAGCCTTTGCCAAGAGTGAACAGCGAATTGTAATTACCCTAAATCGAGATGATTTTATTGCCTTGCATCGCCGGAACAAAGACCATGCAGGTATTATTATTTGTAAGGACGATCGAGACTATCAAGGGCAAATAGAATTTCTCTATCACTATTTATTATCTCAAACTGAAAACCTTGAGCATCGTCTCATTCGAGTGCTGAAACAGAATCAACCCAAATATGCTCAACCAATTTTTGTGATTAGGGAGTACTTATAGAGATTGTATTTAAGCCGTAAATTTTAACTGTTTAAAGGTGAAGTTAGCACAGTTGGAAAATGCCCATCTCAAGGAGTTGATCGCACTGGAATTACATTGCGATCGCAATTTTAGGATGCAAATCGCCAAACGAACCAATGGTCGTTAAAACAATACGACTCACGATTTTGCCTGAGTATGGTGAATAAATAAGGTAGATTATTTTATCATTATTTATGGTTTCTGGGTGTGGTGCGATCGCATCCAAATACAATATAACATTGTCACCAGTAACCATCCCGACGCACAGCAAAAACCAGGAAAGGCAACAGGAATATTCGGTAAAGACTGTGCATTAACTTCAATCACCTGATTAATATAAGGTTGGACAAAATTATCAAAAGCGTTTTCTAACGCTTCCCGTTGTTTGAGTTTATCTTGTTGGGTATCCATGATTCACCTCGTTTTTTGGCTTTGAGGTGAATTGTTTTTTTGGGCTTTTGCCCAATCAAACCCAGCGATAAAATTCTGAAACCCTTGTATAATGAGACTTAGGGGCTTGGGCAAACCCCTCCGTTTGGGCAAGGGGTGATCTTGAAGCTAAAAATGTAGCGATGGCACGAAAATACGGGAAAAACGAAACCACACTAAGCAACGTCTTAAAATTGGTTAAGGCGTTACTCGCACTTGCAGATGGGGAAATAGCCGTTCCAGGGGATAAGCTGAAAGCTACATTTAAAGTGGAATGGGTCAAGGAAGATGAGTTGCTGGTATCGGGGAAAGTTCAGCAGAAACGAAACAACAGAACCCAATACGTTGAGAAAGGTATAACTAAAGAAGATTTATGGACATTGGTAGAATGTTTGGGAGAAGCGTTAGAACTTTGCCAACCCAAGGATGAAGAGAAAGTAGATAATGTACAGAGAAAAGCTAATGCAATTCAAGATATTCTGGACTGCCTAAAAGATTTAGATATACTCGCTCCTAAACCTAGTGCAAAAACTCAAGGCTTTTGGAAATTTTCCCTGAAGCTGAAACATCAAACTGCTAGAAAAGAAGATAATTTAAAAGTAATTGACGAGCGATGGAAGATTAAAATTGGTTCTGTCACAGTAGAGACATCCCATCAAACGGTGATATCGAAAGATAAACCCATAAACTGGCAAGAAATCTGTCGGCAAAACCTGGCGCTACAAAAACAACTCACCACCAACCCCTTTACCAACGCCTACGGGGTGACACCGCAACTCGATGACATTTATGTTCCTTTAGCAATTGTTGAAAGCAAACCGCCTAAATCTCACTCAAGAAATCAGCCAAAAGAAAAGGAAGAAGAAAAACTTATTCCCATTGCGGAAGAATGCTTTTTTGAGGATGTATTGCGACAAGGGAAAAGCCAAATTAGTCAAGGGAGAAAAATAGCGCTTATTGGTGAACCGGGTTCTGGTAAAACCACGCGGTTACAGAAAATTGCCGATTGGATTTTAGAGCAAGATTTGGGATTGCCGATTTGGATATCTTTGGCAGATTTAACCCAAACGACAATTACCCAATATATCGAAGAAATCTGGCTGAAACAAACAGGTAAAAACCTTACGATTGACGAACTCACCCAACAGAAAGAACGGATTTGGTTATTGTTGGATGGGTTAGATGAAATGACATCGAGGGTAGAAACGCGCCATGTTTCGGCACTGTTGGGGGGATGGGTGCAGGCGGCGCGAGTGGTGGTGACTTGTCGGGTGAATGTTTGGGAAGCGGATAAGAATGCTTTTTCGGGGTTTGATGTGTTTCGGAATCTTCCCTTTGAAGTAGAGCAAGTTGAGTTATTTATCCGGCGTTGGTTTAGCGAAGATAACCGATGATCGCCCCTGAAACGACTAAAATAGAATCACAGAATTACAGACTGAGGCTAACTGTTCTATGCCCGAAATCGTCGAAATTCCCCTGGAACTGACTCGCTTTCAACTGTCGCCAGCAGTTCAATCCCGTTTGCAATTTCTCTTGGATCGTCAGGATGAAGGCTACACCCTATCTCAAGCAGAACGACAGGAAGCCGAGGGACTGGTTGAATTGATGGAATTTTTATCATTGCTACAGTTACGTTCAACATGGGTAAGTCAGTAATCATCTACATTCAATGACTAGGTTTATTCACGATCAATTTGCCAAAGATTATTTAGAAGAATTGTTAGCGCCTTTTGGGGAGGTGAAAGCACCGCGCCGCGTTTCTGCCGAAGTGCGAGAAATTGATGTTTGGTTTTCTCCCACTACCAATACTGATATTTTAGGATTACTCGGTAAGTTAGCAGCAACGCCTTCAGTGTTTGAACCTTTCCGCAATGCAGTTTCTGCTGAGGATATCAACGGTTGCTTATCCAAGCTTTTAACTCTGTGGGGGGAGTTGCAGCGAGAAGCTAATCGCCAAAAAGAGCGGCTAAATGAAGAAAATTTACCGCGTTTGTGGATTCTTACCCCGACTGCATCTGCATCAATTCTCGCCGGATTTGGCGCTAAAATTAAATCAGGTAACTGGGGAGAAGGAATTTATTTTCTACCGTCATCTTTGCGGACGGCAATTGTAGTTATTCATCAATTACCGAAAACGCCAGCTACTCTTTGGCTAAGACTTTTAGGCAAAGGAAAAGTGCAGGAAGAAGCAATTGATGAAATTCAACAACTACCGCTAAATCATCCTTTGCGTTCAAATGTTTTCAATTTATTGACCAATTTCCAAGCAAATTTGCAAACAACAGCAAGTTTAGACCAAGAGGAAAGGAGTTTAATTATGAAGTTATCACCTTTGTATGTTCAATGGGAAGAAGCTGCTCTTAAGAAGGGAGAAGCACAAGGAATGCGTCTGATGGTTGAGAGTATGTTGGAAGTTAAATTTGGAGAAATTGATGAAGAATTAGCTCAAATTGTGGAACCTTTGAGTCAATTACCAGCGAAGGAGGTAACGCAGTTGATTATGCAGTGCGATCGCACTCAGTTATTAGCGAGATTTAAGCAGTAAAATTAACCGCGTGTATTGACCTCTAGAAACCGGGTTTCTGCCTACATATTTAGGTGAAAAACTAGCTTTTTTAGAGAAACTCGGTTTGTTTTTGAGATTAGTTTTTGTTTGGCGATCGCATCCAAATACAATATACAGCAGATTGCAGATAAATGAAGTACAAATATGTATGATAAAAGTCTTGTATTGCGGGCATCTTGCCCGGAACAAGTGTACGGTAAATATGCTGTATCAATCCTGTAGACCCTAACTTGTAGGTAATTCTTTTGACTCTGGAGATATCCCTGATGACTGCATCTTTGCCTAGTCTTGCCGATTCTTTGATTCAAGCCCTCCATCAACCAGGGCAGGAAAGGTTGCTAGATTTGGTGCGGAATCCTTTACGCCTAACCTTGCTCTGCATAACTTGGGATGGGACTTTACCAGAGACACAAGCTCAATTATACGAAAATTATCTGAAAAAGTTTTATGACTGGAATCAAAATTTGCAGGAACTAAGAGATTGTGCAGAACGTTGCCAAACAAATATTACCGCTTTAAAAAAGCAGCTAAATCAGCAACTTGGGGAATTAGCAAAAGCTGCCCTTGATTTACCGAAAGAGGGTTTTCGCCTGTCTCAATCCTTGGTTGAAAAATATTTAGGTGAAGAACTTGATGATAAATCTTTATGCTATCTAGCCTTGCAGTTAGGCTGGCTGAACCGAGTAGGTAAAGATAACCGAGGTCAGTTTATTTTTGCTTTTTATCATGCCACGTTTCAGGAATATTTTGCAGCGTTAGCGGTGGATGATTGGGATTATTTTTTACCTCGAAATCATCTTAATTTTCCGGTGGCGGGGAAGGAATATCGGATTTTTCAATCGCAGTGGAAGCAGGTGATTTTGTTGTGGTTGGGGCGTGAGGATGTTGCGGATGAGGAGAAGGAGGGGTTTGTTCGGAAGTTAGTTGAGTTTAGAGATGGATGTGGTGATTTTTATTATTATTTTGCTAATTTTTCAGCAGCCGATTATCTTCGATATATTTGCTTATGTGACTTGAACAATCTAATAATAAAAAAAATTAATCAGTGGAGTCTTGAAGATGGAATTGAACAGAGATTAGGAGGTATAACATATTACCCCTATACATATTTGGCCAAAGATTTTTTATTGAAAATAGAAAAGACGAAATTCACAAGAAAAGACATTCCTATTGTTATAGATAATCCAAAGGAACAAGAAATACTGAATTTTATCGAAAAATTAAACAAAATTCATAAATCTGATATTCGATTACTCAATTTTATCGATTCTTATCGTAATAGTTTTGAAGGGATGAGTTTTTTGTGTTTTGTATTCATATATATCTTAGATGATAAAATAAAAACAGAATTTAACAGATTAAATCTAGAAAAATCAATCAAAGAGATAATCCTAGACCCTGCAAGCTTTTTTGTTACATACTTATTTAAAGGATTACATCGCTTAATATGTGACAAAGATTCAGGATTACAAGAATTAAAAAAGATTTTAGAACAATATGAACAATACAAAATAGAATCTCAATCTTTATTTGAGCAAATCAATGTTGTTAATAAAATCAATGAATATACCATTGCTATGATCGACATTATTGAAAGATCATTAGTTCTTGACGATTCGGCAAAAAAGCGATTACACAAACAAATATTACAGCTTAAATCGGCAAATAATCTCAACAATATTCTTAGAATATTGTGGGAAATTTTGGATATTGCAAATATCTATAAAGAGGGGTGGATTATAATGAAAAACATTGATATTCTCTTTGAATTTGGCTCAGATAATAAAAGACCAATAGATATAGCATTAGAATTTTTCATAGAAAGCTATGATAGTCCTATTGCTAATCCAATGGCAGCTGCGACTTTAGTGAATATAATAAAAATTGAAACAAGCGCCAAAGTAACAGAGATATTAAGACAAAATATTGATTTTTATGACAAAAATAATTATGATGAAAAACCTAATTTAGGGCTATTTTCAATTTTCTGGCATTGTGCCGCCAACCTACCCTACCCCGACTTCTATCGCGCATGGCACGGTTTAACCGAAACCCAAACCTCCCCCCTCATCCAAACCCTCAACCTCGCCCATCTTCCCCAACTCCTGCAAACCCAACTCACCGAAACCAACCTCCACCAAACCCTGCAACTCTTCTGCATCAACGGTAGCAAATTCGATAACCGCGATAACCCCGTCACCGATATCTACCTGCAACTCGTCAAAAAACACCACTGTCCCAAATCCACAGAAGGCACACCCCGCACCCTCACGGAACTCAAAATCTACTGGCAACTCCTAGACTGGGAAAAACACCCCATCCTCATTTTCTACGAAGAGGCGAAACCCCAAGGTTTTAGCCAAACTTTTCTCGATTTTCTCACTCGCTTCGACGCTACAATTTGCGTTATCTCCGACTCACCCCATCCCACCATTCCCACCTTCTCACCCCAAGATCCGCACTTGATTCAAAGTATTATGAATTGGGTAAAACGCACTATTTTAGAAGCTTGATGCTATAATTAAGCTATAATATCTACAAAGCCTAATCCTAACTCAAAATGACTAAAACTGAGGTTAGAAATGAATATATCGTTAAGTTCAGAAATTGAGAAGTTTATTGAAAGTCAGGTAGAAAGCGGTAAGTATCCTTCTGCTGAAGAAGTCATCGTGGCAGGTATCAGGCTCTTAGAAGAACGAGAACGCATTTACAAAGGGCGGTTTGAGGAATTGAAAAAGGAAATTATGCTTGGTGTTGAAGCTTCAGAACGAGGTGAGGTTATTGATGGAGAAACGGTTTTCTCCCAACTGCAACAGAAGCTGCAACAACGTCGAGAGCAAGCTGGTTTATGACTAATATTTGTCGTTTTACATCTCCCGCCAGCCGAGATATTGAAACCATTATCGATTTGATTGCTGACAATAGTGGTTTTGATGCGGCAGAACGCTTCCTGAAAAAAGTCAATCAAAAGTGTAAGAATTTAGCAACTTTTCCAAATATGGGGCGTCGGCGTGATGAACTCCTTGAGGAGTTGCGAAGTTTTCCAGTTGATGATTACCTGATTTTTTATCGCCCAATTGAAGGGGGAATTGAGATTTTAAGGGTAATCAGTGGCTATCGGGATTTGTCAGGACTTTTTGAAGAACCTTTTGAGTAGTGATAATTTTTTTCAAGGCTAGTTAATACATATTATATGCCTATTCCTCTATCATTTGTCTCAGTTCGTTAATATTTGAGGAAAACTTTAGTTCCCCTTCTTGCTGTTCTACCTGCGCTAACTTAAAGTTATCATATATCTCATCGCGGCGTTCTTCACGGATGTATTGCTTCAACAACAGTTGAATTTTCTGCTTTTCAGCTATGGAAAGACTTTTGATTACCTCGACTACATCATTAAAAGTCATCATTTACAAGACCTCACGGTACTGACCTACTTTTAATAATGGCATAACACTCCCCGATACACCATATTTCTGAGGTGAAGCAATTAGCTGTTCAAAAAAGGCAGGATAACTTCTGCCAATTTATCTGCATATTCTTCATGCAATCCCAAGGAACCTGGTAAGAGGCGAGATTGCACTCCGGGTAATTGGGATAGCGCTTCCATTTCTGCTTTTGATTTGGGTGGACTTTGTTCGCCGATTGCTACCATTACTGGGATGGACAAATCTTTAAACCAAGCGAGAAAATCGGAACGATTTTGAACTGGATCTAATGCGCCTGTGACAAAAGCGGCAGATGCAAATCGCGCACCGGGTTGTTGGGTGGTTTGCCATTTTTGTTGGATAAAATTGTCGGTGAGGATATCTCCTTTGGCAAAAACGTGACCGCGATACATGAAGTTAAGAAATGGCGGTATTGTGTTGAGTGCGTAAAGCATTTCTCCTAAGATGGGCGATCGCACTATCTCTCTGAGTATGTTAGACTGTTCCTCGTTTAACCCCATTGTTGGCAATGGCCCGCGCCAAGTGGGGGCGGCTAAAACAATGTGCGAAAAAATGTCTGGTTGCGTTTTGGCCAGTTTCATCGCATAACCGGCAGCATGACCGGCTGCTACAACGGCGGCTGGCTTATTAATGATATTTTTGACAAAATATTGTAGGAATTGATGATATAAAGCCGGTCGGTAATCTAGCTGCGATCGAGATGATTGACCGAATCCCGGCCAATCTACCGCTACAACTTGAAACTGGGAAGCGAGGGATTTTGCCAGTTCGCCCATTTCCCCGCGTGTGGAAACGCTGCTCAATGCTGGTAGCAGCAATACTGTTTTTCCTTCTCCAAGGATATCGTAGGCGATCGACAACTGCTGTCCTTGCCAAATCCATTGGTATTCTTGGCGTGTAGCGCCAATAGTTTCAAGTGTTAATTGGCTCATATTTTTAGGGGCTAGGGACTAGGGGCTAGGGGTTAGGGAAGAGGGGAAAGAGTTGGGAGTAGGTTTAATTGTTCAAGCTATGTAGCTGAGAAGTGATAACTATTCTTATTCTATATTATTGGATGCTTCGTTCTAAATTAAGATATTTTTCTAAGTCCACAATTTGAGGATTGGGAAATTGTTTGACGACGCGCCACAGCACGGTATAACTGCCATCCGATCGACGATACACTGGCCGAAAAGCGATCAGGAGATCGGCGCTAGGCGTTTCCAGCAACGAGTCGAGGATGCGGCGCTGTCTGTTGGTGATGGGATCGCCACTGAGAAGAACTTCCGGTAACTGGAATTGCACAGTCCGTACTAAATAAGTATGATTTAGCACTGCTGGCGCTTGGGCGAAGATCGGTTCGGATAAGCCAAAATTCTGTTCCTTACCAGTAATAAATCTTCTGCGGTCTACTTGCAATGAAGCTAACTTATTTGGCGGTCGATAATTGAGGAAAAATTGGCGCGTGTTCGTTGCAACTGCGCTCAACCCAGAATCGATATTTTCGAGCGGGATATCGCCAATATCGACGAGAAATCCATAGTTGATTTCTTGCGGAAAAATTTGGAAATTATCATCGGCAATTTGAATTTCCAGTTGCGGAACGAAGGGAGGATTATCATTTATTCGAGTTTGTTCGCTGTTTTCTATCTCCAACTTTAATAAGTTGGTAAACGGAAAACTTTCTGCGTTAGTAGGTAGCAGTCTATTGCGTAAGTTATTTGAGTCTTGGTTATAAAATTCGGCCTTGAGAATGCGAGTTATACCAGTGTTAGGCAAACCGAGAAACTGCGCGTATGGTTCCAATTCTGCTCTGAATAAACCATAAGGGTTATCTCCATTAATTGAACTCACTTCATCGGTAACTGTAAATGGAGTTCCTCGCGGAAAAGTTTTTCGCGCTTGGTCTAAAAATGTCTTAGCTGCTAACAAAGGCGCAGTTGCTTGCAAGGGGGGTACGATCGCAGGTGGAATAGGCGCTTCGTAGTTAGCGATCGCTTGCTTGGGAACTCTGCCAACCCCTAAAATAGGATCGGCTTCCTCTTGTGCTATTGGCGATGTTTCGACTGTTTCCGATCTGCGATCGAGTCCTGTCACACGGCGATCGAGCAAAGGCCGCAGCGAATCCAGTTTTTGTGTGGAAGAATAGAGAAGACAGTAAACTCGTACCTGTTCCGCACTCAAAGATCCTACAGCTGGCAGATCTTCAAAATTTTCTGTAGCAGTTGGCGCACAAAGAACATTGGGGAATGGATAGTAGCTTTTGAGCAAGCGATCGACAGATGATGTGTGCAGGAAAAGTTGACCTCGGACAGCTTTTACTCGATCGGGATCTGGACTGAGGAGCGCTCTTTCAATTCTGGATATCAAATATATTTGTTGCTGCACCAGTTCTTGCGCTGGTGGCCAAAAATCCGGCTGTTCGCTGGGAGGGAAAACAGTAGATGGATCTTCCACCGCCAAAACTTTGAGCGGTTGCGATAATAAACCTAGCATCAAGAGTAGCGAGAAGTAATAGCGCATTTTAATTGTGTTTTCGATCGACCCGTTTCTAGCGTATCATGAAAGTGAGTTTTAGGGAATTTTTTTTACCACTTCTGGGTGTGAAAGAAGAACGCTTCCGAACGCAGATAGGTTTTGAGTTTAGTTTGCCCATTTGTTTGCAAAAAGCAAAACGTTGAGCGGAATCTCTTTCTTTTGACAGACAAGAAATATTATATGTGACTGCAAACTCACATCCAGCGATTGATGCACAAACCTGTGAAAACTAGCCAATCTAGGAAGTAATAAATATGCCTTGTCAGTAGAGGAAAGAGTCATGGCGCTTAGTCCTTATCAACGAGCTTTTGGTGTTTTTGCTAATCCTGAAGATATCCGCAACGCTCTCAACGAGCTGGAAGCAGCTGGATTCCCGATGGGCCAGATTTCCGCGATCGCAAAAAATCCGGAACGACAAACTGTGGAAGTCCGCGAAGTCACGGGAAACAAAGCACAGGAAGGAACTACCATAGGCGCGATCGCAGGTGCTACAGTTGGCGGTAGCGTTGGTTTGGCGCTGGGACTGGCGACAGCTGCCGCATTGCCGGGAATTGGCCCAGTGGTATTATTGGGAGCGGCAGCCACAGCTCTGGCTACTACTTTAACGGGTGGCGTCATGGGTGCAACCGCAGGCGGCTTGATTGGCGCGTTAGTAGGTTGGGGAATGCCCGAAGAACAAGCTACAGTGTATCGCGATCGCATCTACAAAGGCGATTACCTGATCATGGTAGAAGGTTCTGAGGCAGATATCCGCCAAGTAGAAGCCGTTTTCAGCCGCTGGAACGTACAGGAATTCAGGATTTACGACCTCGCACCGGGGGTAGGGGCTAGGGGCTAGGGGCTAGGGACTAGGGGCTAGGGGCTAGGGGCTAGGGGCTAGGGGGTAGGGGGT
>NZ_JACJPW010000072.1 GCF_014696265.1 Aerosakkonema funiforme FACHB-1375
AAGCGAATCAAGCACAAAATGCTTGGTTAAGTGCGGAACCGCTCTTGTATGCGGCTTGGAGACAGGCGACCACGAAAATTAACTTGCGATTAGGAGGACAAGTTCCTTCTTCCTTTGGGAAATTCCCAGAGTCAGAGCGAGTCGCAACGAAAGTTCAAAATGCCAACACTAAGAACTTGGATGTTGTACCAATTTGGGAGAGCCAAGTGGAGGTTTCATCGCATTTTGAACCCCCGTCCCTTTAGGGCTGGGGTGGCTTCAGTGCTATGATTCAGTTTTAGTTGAGAGTTTCAATAAATTACCCCATCAACGAAAGCTTTAGTCGGCTCTGCCTTATTTATCCGGATAATAAAATCTTATTTACTCGCTTGCTGCCGTAAAACGATCGATCTCAACTTACCCCATCCACCCAAAAGAACCAATGTACCAAAACTAAGGTAAAATAGCTCTCCAAGTGCTTTGGCCAACAACTCCATCAGCATTTAGCCCATAATTTCTTTGTGCAGCTTTGACGGCAATTTGGGTATCTGAGCCGAAAACACCATCGACAGCACCAGTAAAAAATCCGGTTGCTTGCAGTCGTTTTTGTAACCAGAACACAGCAGGGCCGCGCATCCCCAGCCGCAAAATTGGTAAATTGTTTGTTGGGGACTCCGTAAGAGTAGAAGCGCTGGTGTTAGCGGCAGATTGATTTGCTGGTACTGGTTTTTCTTGTGACTCGGCTGTTGGGGAGGATACAGAAGAAGGCTGTGTCGATCGCGCAGGTGGAAATAATTGTTCCCAAGTTGCCGTACCCACAATGCCATCAGCTTTTATACCAGCCGCTCGCTGAAATTGAGAAACTGCGATCGCAGTTGTTTCATCATAGTTGCCATCAACCGCGCCACTATAATAACCCAACAGTTTGAGAACTGCTTGCAGTTCTGAGACTACCACTCCCTGACTACCGCTTTTGAGGGTAGGTCGAACTACAGACTGGCGGCTGGAAACTTCCGAGTCTAAGCGACTGAATCCCTGGCTAAATGCGGGTGGCAGTTGATACCAACTTAATAGGGAAACAGGAAGCAGAAATAAGCAAAAACGGATTAACCCAGACATCTTCAATCGCGTCATCGACCATTGCTCTTGTGTCATTGGATATATATCATGACACATGAATTTTGTCAATTTTCGCAAAGAAACCGATTTCTACGAATGATGGCGCGATCGCTAGTCCCTTACCCCTTACCCCTAATTTTGCCAACCCTTTTCTACCAATCCATCCACAGCATATGCTGGCCCAACCAAAGACACATACGGCTCGATAAAGTATCGGCAAGCCGCATCCATCGCCGCCTCGGTTGTTACAGCTGCAACAGCTTCCGGGAAAGTGATATCGAACTCGATTCCCAACCCCAAGATTTCGTACCAGCCATAAACCTGGGCGATTTGAGCGTTGGTTTGTTTACCCAAAGCGTACTGACCCAGCAACTTATTTTGGGCAGCCTGAAACTCTTCTGGCTCAAGTGGAGCTTTGCACAAGCGATCGACTTCTGCCCTTAAGCTGTCGAGTGCGATCGCTGTATTTTCCGGGGCAGTACCCATGTAAACTGCAAATTGCGACCAATCCAAGCGAGTTGGGTAGAAAGCAGAAACCTCATAAGCCAAACCTCGCTTTTCCCGCAATTCCACAAACAACCGACTGGAAAGACCGTTCCCCAAATAGGTATTGAGCAACTTTAAAGCCATATAGTCGGGACTTCCCACCGATGGTGTGAGATATCCCAACATCACAATAGATTGCTGAGTTGGTTGGTAGGTAACGCTGGGGTGAGGAATAGGGGTAATGCGGGGTAGGGTGAGGGTGGGGATAGGCGTTGCAGGTGCTTGCCAGTCGCCGAGAACTTGCTCGACTTGGGCGATCGCATCTTCTGGCGCTATTCTGCCCACTATACTGATGACAGTATTATCCGGGCGAAAGTAAGTGCGATGGTACTCCTGCAAATCAGCACGAGTAAGCTTGGAAACGCTGCTTTCTGTTCCCAGACTCGACATCGCATAAGGATGATCTCGATACATAGCTTGTCGCAACTGCTCGAATGCCACCGTAAACGGCTGTTCCTGCTGCGATCGAATTGCCTGCAAAGCCATGCGGCGTTCCAATTCCACTTCTGTTTCTGGAAAGCTGGGCGATCGCAACAGCTGCCCAGCCAGTTCTAGTATCTCCGCAAAATCAGCAGAAACAGTTTTCATACTGAGCAAAAAATAATCGGCAGCGGCGTCAGCACCCAAACTTGCTCCCAAGGACTCCACACGTTCGGCGATTTCGGAAGCGGTCAGTCGATCGGTTCCCTTGGTGAGGACGGATGCGAGTAAGTGAGACAAACCCGCTTGCGATCGTTGTTCCCACCGACCGCCAACACGCAAAAATATCCGACTGGCAATAATATCGGCAGCCGGATTTTCCACTGCGATTACGACAATGCCATTTTTTAATTGTGTTCGCTTAATCCCTCGATCGATGGAATTTTGCATTCTGGTCATCTGTCAATTGTGAATAGTTAATACTCAATAGTCATTGATAGCTAATGGCTTTTCAACAAAGCCATTAGCTATTAGTAATTAGGTTTTAAGATAGTGACAGCATAACGCTCCGGAGATAGATACTGCTGCGCGAGCTGCTGAACCTCTGCTGGCTGAAATGATTGAATCTGCTGCGGGTAGGTAACTGCGATTTCTGCTTGGGCGATCGTACTGTAATAGCCATAAAGCCCAGCCAACTGCCCAGGCGATTCTGTGGAAAAAGCATAATCATTACACAACAGGCGTTTGCAGCGTTTCAATTCTGCCTCAGATACGGGTGAGGCGTGCAACTGGGCGAGGCAATCCGAAATCAGCCCCTCTACCACATCTAAATATTGCGGTTCCAACCAAGCACTAATCGTAAATAGACTAGACTCCTGCTGTAGCGAGAAACTGCTACCAACGTTATGCACTAATTGCTCTTCTTCCCGCAATTGCCGTACCAGTCGAGAACACCGCCCCTCTGCCAACAACACCGACAGCAAATCCAACCCGTAAGCACTGCGTAATTCCTCCAGTCCCGGGCCTGTCCAACCCATGAGCAAACGAGCTTGCTCTAGTCTGGGTAGACAAAGTTCCTGGCGGCGAATTTCCGTCAGTGGGCTAGCGATTTTTGTTTGCAGTTGGGGAGCATTGCAACGAGGGGCAAACTCTACAAACGATCGACTCACAAGTTCTAGAGCCGTTTCTCGATCGACTCCCCCGACGATCGTCACAGTAATGTTTTCCGGTTGGTAATGACAAGCGTGGAAACATCGCATCTCTGCGGGAGAATGTTTGAGTAGATGGCTCTCCGTTCCAAGTACCGGACGACCGTAAGGATGGTGGGGATAAATGCTTTCTACCAGCGCTTGGAAACCCAACCAATCCGGGTTATCTTCAGCTTGGCGAATTTCCTCCAATACCACATCCCGTTCCCGGATGAATTCGTCATCTGGGATGGCAGCATTTAATAGCAGTTCCGCCAAGTACGGCAACGTATCTGCCAAGTACGGCACCGCTGTGGTAATGAAGAAATGAGCGTAATCGTGGCTCGTAGCGGCGTTTGTGACACCTCCCCAGTTTTCCACAATCTGGTCAAACATTCCTGGAGGCACTCGCTCAGTGCCTTTGAAGATCATGTGTTCCAGAAAGTGGGCCATACCAGACCATTCATCGGGTTCTCGTATGGCTCCCGCACGCACCCAAACATCGACCACTGCTACCGGTGTGGCCGATATGTATTGGTGAATCACCGTCAATCCATTGTCTAGCCTGAATACATCAGCCGGGAACTCTGACACGTTCGGCAGTTGAGACAAAACGTTTAATCTCAAACCCGCATTCCACTCGTTTTCAATTATGTTAGCGTTTCTTGTCCAGCTTAACTGGAATCAAACAATACAAACAGTCATGGGGGAGTCAAAAGTCAAAAGTCAAAAGTCAAAAGTCAAAAGTCAAAAGTCAAAAGTCAAAAGTCAAAATTTCTCCCTCTCCCTTTTCCCGACGCCCTAACCCCTAACCCCTAACCCCTAACCCCCAGCCCCTAGCCAGCTTGTGGGGATAACAATAAAAAAAATACCCCCATCTGTATGACAGGGGAATTAATTCTGTGCAGGTATCCCGCAACGCCGTCTTACCTCAGTTTTTGACCTGGATGAACCAGGTGGGCACCATCGGTGATAGCTTCAAAGTTTCCGGGTACAAGCCCGGTCTACCGCAGCTCAAACTCTATGGCTCCCTTTTTAAACAGGCATAGATCACAAAACATTATTGGCAGTCACCAACGTCTCAGGACAACCTGCTTTCATATTTTAGCTTTTTTCTGGAGATTGCAAAGGGGGAGCGGGGGAAGTCAAAAGTCAAAAGTCAAAAAGGGACTAGGGGCTAGGGGCTAGGGGTTAGGGAAAGTCAATCATTCAAAAATTCCTCCTCTTCCCTCTCCCTCTTCCCTCTCCCTCTTCCCTAGCCCCTAACCCCTAGCCCCTAGTCCCTGCTGTACCATATGGATTCGATCGCCTGTGCTAAGGTTTGTGCTTTGGATTTATCTGCCCCATCTAATAGAACAGTAACGTGGCCGAGTTTGCGACCGGGGCGAGATTCGCTTTTCCCATACCAATGGACGTGAGAGTTCGGTAAATCGGCAAGTTGTTGTCGTTTGCTGAGGTAATCGTTGTGGGAATGTTCGTAACCCAATAGATTTACCATGATTGCCGCATCGCATTTTAAGGCAGGATTGCCCAAGGGTAGGTCGCAAACGGCTCGCAGATGCTGCTCGAATTGAGAGGTATAACAGGCATCAAGGCTAAAATGCCCGGAATTGTGGGTGCGGGGTGCAATTTCGTTGACCAATACTTTGCCAGTGGCGGTCAAAAATAGTTCGATCCCGAATATTCCCACCGCTTGTAAGCTATTGAGTAGGGTATGGGCGATCGCTTCTATCTGGGCGGTGACGGCTGGATCGATATCTGCCGGTACTAGCACCCGCCGACAAACTTGTTCTTCTTGTTGCGTTTCCACTACAGGATAAACTGCAACTTCACCAGTATGGGAACGCGCTGCAATTACCGCCAGTTCCCGTTCAAAGGGAATAAATTCTTCCAGCAATACAGGGGTTTGTCTCAATCGTTGCAATGTTGCTGCCAGAGTTTCCGGATCTTTTATGATGAAGGTGCCCTGTCCGTCATAACCGTGGCGTCGCGCCTTCACCACTACTGGGAATGGGAAGTTGGAAATTAAGTGTTCTTCCCCTTCATTCTTCTCCTCAAGAGCGACAAATTCGGGCACGGGTAAGCCCAAATCCCTCAAATAGCAGCGTTGGTCGTATTTATCCAAGAGGGGGGCCAATACCTCTAGCTTGGGACGAAAGCGGACGCCTTGTTCCTGTAGCGGCATTAAAGCTTCCAGGTTGATAAACTCATTCTCAAAGGCGATCGCATCGCAGCGAGTAGCTAGCTCGGCGGTGGCGGCAGCGTCATCCACTGGTGCAAAAATGGTGGAAGCTGCGATCGCCACAGCCGGATCGGTGGGATGGGGCGTTTGGATCGCTAATTCAATCCCCAACGTCTTTGCTGCACCCGCCATCATCCAAGCTAGCTGTCCTCCACCAATAACCCCCACTCGCTTAATATTGTTCATTGCTAACTGTGATTAGTCTTTTGTCATTTGCGATCGGTCATCGGTCAAAAGGTTATTCCCATCAACCATCACCTATTCTTCATTATGAAACAAATTTGGAACGTTATATTTAGCCATATTTTACGTTTAATCGTCAAGTTAGTTTTTCTTTTCACTGGTAAGGGTGGAGGTAAATTTGCCAATTTACTAGCCAAAGGCCAAACCTATACAGTCAAAAATTATGCTGGTAAATATAAGTTTAACGTCGATACAACTTATCCAATAGAAGCTTCTGTGTGGCTTGGGGGTCTGTACGATGTTGTGACCACCAAGTTTTTACGCAAAGTTATTCGTAAAAACGATCTATTTTTAGATATTGGCGCTAATTGCGGTGTGCTTACCTTAGTTGCCGCCAGTTTAATAACTACTGGCAAAATTTATGCCTTTGAACCATCAGAACATATCCGTTATCGTTTACAAGCCAATATTGAATTAAATCCGCACCTGAAAGATTTAGTAAAAGTAGTGCCGTTAGGAGTGGGTGCGACTAAAGGCCAGTTATTTTATCACGAAGACCGAGAATTTCGAGGAAATGGTGCTTTGCAGCCAATTTCCGGTACTGTGGTAGACGTAGTTTCACTTGATGAGTGGGTATTGCTCGAACCAATTGAAAAAATAGATGTAATTAAAATCGATGTCGAAGGAATGGAATATGATGTTTTACTAGGAGCTAAGGCAGTAATAGAAAAGTATCATCCCTTGATTTATTTTGAAACATTGCCTATTTTTTTTAAATATACGTCTCACAATATTAGAACTATCTACGAATTTCTGGCTAACTTAGGTTACAGGATAGTGAGCCCCACAGCACCTCACGCGGAGATATCTTTTGATGGCCCTTATCCTGCAAATTCTGTCGCAATTCATCCCCAGCACGCCGATAGATTAAAAAGGCAATAAGCGATAGAATTACCTGCAACTGAGAGAATCGCGAGTTGCCACACCTGTTCTAGAATTCACGCCGCTAGCGCGTTGGCATAACTCTCTGATTTGGCTGCCATCTAAAATGGCATAGCTGAAATCTGCACCTGTAATATTAGTACCATTAAAAATAGAGCGCAGTAAAACTGCTTGCTCTAAAATTGCGTCGCTTAAATCGGCATTTGTCAAGTTGGCTTGATCTATCAAAGCATTGGTCAAGTCAGTTCCGTGCAAATTTGCCCCTGTCAAAACAGAACCGCTAAAAGCCACTCCACGCAAGTCTGCATTAGCGAAGTTCGTTAGTTGCATATTAGCGTTGGAAAACTCAGCTTGGCGCAGAGTTTGACCGGAAAAATCTTGCCCTGTCAGTTCCGCATTGCTGAAGGACACAGGCGGGGCATAGTCGAATGCTTGTGCTGGAAAAGCCCAGCAGCATAGGATGGAAGCTAATAGGAATGCAGCTACTTGCCGGAAAATCATAGAAAAACAGTTGTAATTTGGTAGATTAAGCAGGTTATCTTTCAGATTACTGCATTGTGCTGCCAAAAAATCGGTTGATCGAACAAAGTTTTATCTGCACGCAAGTCATCTGAAGATGCCTGTAATCTCTTTCTTTAGATAGTATTTATCTGGATAAAATTTTATAGCCTTTTTGCCACCAAATCAGATGCTGCGTTCTGGCATTCATAAAGTCATTTGTATCAATTTTATCAGGGTATAGAACGAAGAGAAATAGAAGATTTTTATGTTTTGGGTAAGTCCTGGCTGTCAATCGGGTTTATCGGTCTATTTTTAGCAGTTACTTTGTCGATATTTCATACAAATCGGGTTGATTTGCTGAAATCCTAATTCGCTCCCACATACCCCGATATCAAACTATAGTCTCTCTGCAAGATTCCTGTTGAGTCGAAATATCACAACATCATACTTGTGCTGTAATTTAAAAATTTAACAGCCCTCTCTTAGGTTATAAAATTGACAAGCATAAACTCACACTAGCGGTCTATGTTCTAATTTGATTGACCCGATAAGGTTGAGGATAGATAGATAAAGTTTGAAAGAAGCGCTTACCTCAAGTTTGTAATAGGGAGTCTCAATCATGGTCACTAAATTAGTGAAATCCAGTGTTGTATACGTCGGAATTATCTCTGCAATTTCTGCAATCCCTTTCCTGGGAGGGATGCCTGCTAATGCCCAGACTGGTTCCCCTCAAGTGAATGATTCATTAAACGAAACGAATCAGCAACCAAGTCAGCTAAATCAATCCCCCTCTCAACTCAATCAGCCGCTAAATCAACCTTCTCAAAATACAACCACTACTCCATCTAATGGTACGAGCGGTACGAGCGGCTTTTCAAACAACCAAAATCCGGTTTTAAGTTTGGGCAGTCGGGGAGAAGAAGTTAGACAGGCTCAGACTTTACTGCAACAACAAGGTTTGTATAATGGCCCGATTGATGGTGTGTATGGGTTGCAAACTCGCAATGCTGTGAGAGCATTCCAACGTTCTAAAAACTTGGTTGCGGATGGTGTGATTGGGACTAACACTTGGAGTGTAATGCTCAATCCGCAAAATCAAGCTTCTTCTAATTTCTAAGGGCTTGTTAACTCGAATTCAGTCATTAGTTATCAGTCTTTAGTAGGGACAGGTTAAACCTGTCCCTACTCCTTTATGAGTTTTTCGCTTAGTTAGGGCGGCGTATGCGTGGAAAAGGTTTTGGCAGATGACGGATGACGAATGAAGTTTATGTGTTGTTTTCTTGACTTGAAGCTGATAGACAGGCAAGCTTATTAAACATATAAAGTATAATTGTGGATTGATAAGGATATTTTTAATTGCTTGCTGGTCGCTATGAGTCGTCTGAGTGCTTTTGACCAAGTAAACGGTAACCATAATAAATCTTTAGAGTGCCGTCCGGATGATTATCGCTCCTGGTATCGACGGGGCAATGCGCTGCGTGCGGGGGGGCATCACCATGATGCGATCGCCAGTTATGACAAAGCGATAGAATGCAAATCGGATGACTACCGCGCTTGGTATCAGCGGGGCAATACTCTAGACGATCTTGGCTTTTATGAAGATGCGATCGCTAGTTATAACCAAGCACTACAGTTGAATGCCCATGACTACTGGACTTGGTACTGGCGGGGTCATACGCTCCGTAAACTGGGGCGCTACGAAGAAGCGATCGTCAGTTACGATAAAGCGATTGAGTTGAAACCGGAGGATTACTGGGCATGGTACAATCGCGCTCATGCTCTGCGGGAGGGGAGGCGCTACGAAGAAGCGATCGCCTCTTACGATCGAACTCTCAGTCTAAGACCAAAAGACTATTGGTCGTGGTATTGGCGGGGCGATAGCTTGCGTTTGATGGGTTCCGATGCAGAAGCAATTAGCTGTTACGATAAAGCGTTGCAAATCAGACCAAATGACTATTGGGCATTGTATCGTCGCGGCGATGCGCGGCGGGGTATGGGTCGCTATGAAGATGCGATCGCCTGCTACAACAAAGCGATTGAAATGAATCCTCACAAAGCTGATGCTTGGTTCAGTAAAGCTTGCTGTTGTGCGCTTTTAACTAAGGTAAATTGGGCTATGGAAAGCTTGCAAAGGGCGATCGAACTCGATCGGGATAAATACCTAACTCTAGCGGCAACAAGTTCCTATTTCGATCGGATTAGAGGAAATCAGCGCTTTCAACAATTGCTTCAAGAATAAACTTATTTTGGCTTTTGACATTTTGACTTTTGCCTGTAGCCGATCGAAATAGGAGTTTGTTATCTATGACACTGATTCGTGTACCTAAATCCTGGGAAATTCCCGATCGCTCCGTCACGCCGGTAGATGTTTTTTTCAATCGGCGTCGCTTTCTGAAAACGCTCGTGGGAGCAAGCTTGGGCGCAAGTATTATGCCCATTTTAGGCTGCCAGCAGTCTGGAGAATCGGCGCTGACCCTGGAAAAAACATTGAATAAACCTAAGTTAAATTCAGTTAAACGCAATCCCGCTTTTGCCGAAGTCGATCGACCGATTACCGCCGAAACTTTGGCTGGCAGATATAACAATTTTTATGAATACGGTAGCGGTAAATCGATTTGGCAAGCAGCACAAGCTTTGCCTGCGGAAAACTGGAAAGTCGAAGTCACAGGGTTGGTGAAAAATCCCCGCACTTACGACTTAGATGATTTGCAGAAAAAGTTTCCCTTGTCAGAGCGCGTTTACCGCTTTCGCTGCGTTGAAGCATGGTCGATGGTGATTCCCTGGATTGGATTTCCTATGCGCGAATTAATTGCTGCGGTGGAACCAACTTCGCAAGCTAAATTTGTCCGCTTTACGTCTTATTACGATCCGAAAATTACGATCGGCCCAGCTTGGACATTGGGGAGAAAGTTACCTTGGCCTTATACAGAAGGTTTGCGCCTAGATGAAATGGCAAACGAGTTAGCATTTTTTGCTGTAGGAGTTTACGGTCATTTGTTACCCGATCAACACGGTGCGCCGTTGCGAGAAGTAATACCCTGGAAGTATGGTTTTAAGGGTGCAAAGTCGATCGTCAAAATTGAGTTTGTGGAAAATCAGCCAGCAACTTTTTGGAATACGCTTGTGCCTAACGAGTATGATTTTATAGCAAATGTAAATCCCACAAAACCTCATCCCCGATGGTCGCAGGCGACGGAAAAATTTGTGGGGAAGGGGCCGAATTTTGAGTGGGAGAAACGAGCCACGCTTCCTTACAATGGTTATGGGGAATACGTGGCGAGTTTGTATGTTTGAGAAAGGTCAAGCTGGTTGCGATCGCTCACCCAGCGTGAGATTGGCCGAGTGGGGTATAATTTAAACAAAAGTGCCGGGAGATCGACACCCGCACGATCAGTTAATGATTAACGATCGAGAATTTCTGCAAGGTGCTGCGTTTTTACGCCTGATTAATTATGGAGAGCAAATTGCGATCGCTCATCCATCTTGGATACATAGTTCTATTTACTTAATAGAAACTAATACCAGTAAGTCAGCCGTTCTTTTTAAGCTATCCACAAAACCAAAATCTGCTTGGTCTTTCACATTGAGTAGCCAAGAAGAGTCTGCATTGGATATCCTATATAAAAACTATCCTGACTTCACAGTGTTTATTGGACTAATCTGTCATAAAGACGGCATCTGCTGCATAGCCCAACAGCGCCTTTGGAGTATCTTAGATAAAGATGCTGGCATTAGCGGCCAGCATCTCTCGGTGTCAAGGCAGCCTCATGGCAGTTATCATGTAAGTGGCCCTGGCAGGCAGCAAATGGAGCAGACCGTACCCCAAAGTGACTGGCCTCGCGTAGTTTTTGCTAGTAGAGAAAATAGCTATGAGTGAAATTACTATTAAAACAGATGGATATTGCATCAACAAGCTTATGGCTCGTTTGAGAAGCAAAATAGGAGAGAAAGCAGCAGAGGAATTA
Source organism: Aerosakkonema funiforme FACHB-1375 (assembly GCF_014696265.1). Taxonomy (GTDB): domain Bacteria; phylum Cyanobacteriota; class Cyanobacteriia; order Cyanobacteriales; family Aerosakkonemataceae; genus Aerosakkonema; species Aerosakkonema funiforme_A. The sequence goes on from NZ_JACJPW010000072.1 coordinate 11,085, forward strand.
AAGCAAACGGCTGTAGAGATTGTTAAGAACTGCGTTAAAGTCTACTCAGAAAAATTTGGCGTTGGTGATGTTGGCGCTACAGCTACGGGACTTGTTAGTAATCCTTACAAAGGTAAAATACCTGATGGTACTACTGGTTTAATCTACGGTAGAGTTCAGAGCGGTAAGACTAATACTACCATTGCTACGCTGGCAGTTGCTCAAGAAAATGGATTTCGTTGTTTCATTGTATTAACTTCGGACAATACTTGGCTTGGCAAACAAACTGCTGCTCGTTTCAATAATCAACTCAAAGGTGGGCCTGTTGTCTTCGATTGGGAACAATGGAAAAACGATCCACACGAATTTGCTAAAAGTAAATTGCTTCCATATATAAAAGATACTGGTGTTGTCCTAGTATCTACTAAAAATCAGCGTCACTTGGATAACTTGCTGAAAGTTCTTAAATATGCTAATGCCAGTAGTGTACCAACTCTGATATTTGATGATGAAGCTGATAATGCTAGCTTGAATACAAACGAACAAAAGCAAGCAAAGAAAGGTAAAGACATAGTTCCAGATAGTGCAATTTTTGATAAAATTGGCAAAATACGGAAAGAAGTAGCTAATCACATTTACTTACAGATTACAGCCACTCCGCAGAGTTTGCTGCTGCAAAATCTTGACCATCCATGTAAACCTGCTTTTTGTGCTGCCCTACCTAAACCAGGTGATAGTTACATGGGAGGAGATTTATTTTTTGACGAAAATAGCCCTTATTGTTTTATAGTTAAAGCTGAAGAGATAGAGCTATTAAAACAGCAGGAAGGAAAGATAAACCCTGGTAATAACTGGAATATTCCTGAAGGCTTGAGGATAGCTTTATGCTGCTTCTTCCTGGGGGCAATTTATAAAATGAGATCGACAACAGATGAAGATGCGAAATACTCTTTTTTAGCTCATATATGCTACAAAAAAGATAATCACGATAACTTGGAAAAAATAATTAGTGGATTTGTCGTAGAACTGGATAAGGCTCTGCGAGGTCAATCATCTACAAGCAAGAAAGAGCAGGCGTTGAAATGGCTAACTGAAGCTTATCAGGAGTTAAGTAAAACAGTACCTAATTTACCGCCTCTCGATTCTCTTATTGAAGACTTAAAGCATGAATTACGGAGCGCTATCCCAAAAGTTATCAATGCTAATAATCCAGATAAAGAACCAAACTATAACCCAGGAATGAATATTCTTATTGGTGGAAATAGGCTTGGCAGGTGTGTAACTATTGAAGGATTGATGGTAACTTATTACGGACGGGATGCCAAACAAAAAGTGATGGATACCGTGCATCAACACGCTCGAATGTATGGTTATCGCCAGGAACTAAAAGATGTTACTCGTCTGTTTTTACCCAAGCATATCTTAGAAGCTTTCCGCGCTATCCATGAATCTGATGAAGGTATGCGTCAGGCTATTGGCGACGATCCCAGCCAAATTAAGCTCAAGCCTGTCTGGGTTGGTGGAAGACTGCAAGCAACCCGTTCTAATGTCTTGAATTTAGCAGGAATAGATGCCTTTACACCTGGAACTGCGATTTTCCCTCGCGATCCGCTTTGGAAAAAGGCAGAGGTAAGCAAGCATACAGAAGCTCTCAATAATCTTCTGGCTGAATATCAAGGTGACGATAACTATTATGAAGTAGACATTGACTTTTTGATTGAAATTCTGGAAAATATGCCGAGTGCGCGTTGTCTGGGATATTCATGGGAAGATAAGCGAGTTAAAGAAGTACTCAGGGCGATGAAAGCTAAAGGTATCGAAAAGGGAATGCTGAATGTTCGTCGAGGGCAAAAATGTGAAGGACTTGACTTGTCAAACCAAACTACAAGACCTTGGCTAGGTGCGGGTTTTGCAAACAGTCAATGGATAAGTAAGCCCAGACAAAAATATCCACATATTCCGACGCTTGTTGTTATGTATGAAAAGGGCGAGAAGGAAAAGGGTTGGGACGATCAACCACTTTATCTTCCAACATTGATTCTACCTAAGAGTAAGTTTGTTTTCATGTTCAATTACTCAGATGAAGCGGAGGAATTGGAGTACGATCTGGATTGGCAGGATATAGAGGAAATAGACGAACAAGAATGGCTTTACGCCGCAGCCAATAACCCTGTTTTTGATTTCCTCAACGATCCAGAAGAAGATATTTATACATTAGCTGATGGGAAGGCATTCAATGACTAAAGGTAAAATTGTGCTGGTGCCTTTCCCATTTGATGATTTATCGGCTACCAAGGTGCGTCCTGCTGTCTGCTTAACTAACCCGATCGGGCCTTACAATCACATTATTCTGGCTTTTATCACCAGTAAGATTCCTAGTGATTTGCTGGAAACAGATATTGTTTTGGATACAACTCATCCCGACTTTGCTGCTAGTGGTTTACATACAGCCTCTACTATCAGATTAGATCGCCTGATGACAGTTCGTAAATCAGTAGTTCAGCGCGAATTGGGTCAATTATCATCAGACACACAAGTGCAGATAGCGGATAAATTGTGTAAATTACTAACTGAATAATAAAAATAATATCAGCATTTCGTAGTTTGATTAAAGGGCAAAACGCGACAGTTGAATAAATGATATTTAGGGGTGACATTAAGCTGAAGCATCGCTCGACCCGTATTTTATAGCATTTTTCAGTTGCATCAAGTCTACCCCGGAAACCGGGTTTCTTGAAGAAACTGGGTTTATCTGTACCTTAGTCACCTGAAAAGATCGGTATATATGTATAGTTCGTCTATAACTGTATATTTACTGTTTCACAAATAAACAAATATCAATTTTTGCTTTTCCTGGTTTTCCGGTTCGGCAAATTCCCCGAAAATTGTCCAAAATCTCCCGACAGACAGAATTTATTACCCGTAAACATTCGGCTTTTCGGTGAGACAATGTTTAATGTAAAAAAACTGAGAATTTATAGCAACCAATGAAAGTCGGTTAGGACAACTCAAACTCTTACCTCCGATCCTTCCATCCCTTACCCCGTAAGCCTTTTCTCTCTTCTGTCTTCCCTAGCCCCTAGCCCCTAGTCCCTAATCCCTAGCTATAGAATTTATAATGGCAATCGATCTAATTCAACCAAAGCAAAAGTTTATCCTGACAGACATCAGTTGGGATGCCTATGAAACAATAGTGAAAGTATTACAAAATCGCTCGGTTCGCCTGACATACGATCGCGGCACTTTAGAGATGATTGGCCCCCCCTACAGACACCAGCGCTACAAGACGCTCATGGGGAGCTTTATTAAAATTTTAGCCGAAGAACGAAGTATTCCCCTAATTAATCCAGGTTCTATGACGTTTAAGCGTCAGGACTTAGAACGAGGCTTAGAACCAGACGAATGCTTCTACATCCAAAATGCCTCAGCTGTAATGGGTAAAGCGGAAATTGACCTCACCCGCGACCCTCCTCCCGATTTGGCGATCGAAATTGAGATCGGTAACACTTCCCTAAATAGAATATCAATTTATGATGCTCTTGGTGTTCCCGAAGTCTGGTGCTACGACGGAATTACACTTAAAGTTTATCTACTCGCAAAAGAAGAACGTGGCAAACTAAAACAAAGGTTCACTTTTCCATTTCTGCCACTGCCAGAATTTATGCAGTTTGTCCGACAGGCAGAAGTAGTGGATGATACAACCTTATTTCAGTCATTTCGGGATTGGGTGAAAAAAGGTTTCCGGTAGAGACGGCTTATATTTAGCGATCTGGGCCAAACTCTTAAGAAGAACTCTTCCTCAAGGAACAGGCGCTTTCGGCAGAATTTTGTAAGTTGGTTGTAGGAAAAACAATCGTTTTTCAAGCGAGTTACCATGTCCGAACTTATCGAAGCTGTTATTGGTAGTGAAGAAAAAGGCGATCTGCGGGAGTTTGCCAGCTTTTTACGCCAGCAAGAAAAGCGTTACTTGCTGCGTAACGACATCCTCACTGCTTTTTCGGAATATGCCACTAATCGCCAGAAACCAGAAAATTTTTACAAGTCTTCCAATTTAGAAAAATTAATTTATTACACGCAAGAGATTATTCGAGAAGACAGTAATCTCTATTTGATTATCCGTCCTAAGATTGCTTCTCAAGAAGTATATCGATTGACAGAAGACTTGGCAGTCGATCGCATAACCGTACAGGAGTTGCTGGATCTGCGGGATCGCTTCGTCAACCACTTCCATCCCCATGAAGGTGACTTGCTAGAACTGGATTTCGGGCCTTTTTACGACTATTCGCCGACAATTCGCGACCCCAAAAATATCGGCAACGGCGTGCAATTACTCAACCGCTATTTATCTAGCAAACTGTTGCAAGAACCCGGACAATGGCAGGAAGCTTTGTTTAATTTCTTGCGCGTTCACACCTACAACGGTGTTCAATTGCTAATCGACGAACGCATTCGATCGCAGCAACAGTTATCCGACAGGGTGAAAAAAGCCTTAACCTTTTTGAACGATCTACCTAACCACCAATCCTACGAAGAATTTCGGTTTGAACTGCAAACAATGGGTTTTGCACCCGGTTGGGGTAACACTGCGGGTCGGGTACGAGAAACGCTGGAAATGCTGGACGAATCGATCGATTCATCCGATCGTCAAACTCTAGAAGCATTCCTCTCTCGTATCCCGATGGTGTTTAAAATTGTTTTAGTGTCTCCTCACGGTTGGTTCGGTCAAGAAGGAGTTTTGGGACGACCCGATACAGGCGGTCAAGTAGTGTATGTTCTCGACCAAGCTAAAGGTTTAGAAAAACAACTGCAAGAAGACATCACCTTAGCTGGATTGGATGTGCTGAATATTCATCCAAAAGTAATTATTCTCACTCGTCTAATTCCTAACAGCGATGGTACTCGCTGCAACCAACGTCTGGAAAAAGTTTACGGTACCGAAAATGCCTGGATTTTGCGCGTACCATTCCGGGAATTCAATCCCAATATGACGAATAACTGGATATCGCGTTTTGAAATTTGGCCTTATCTGGAAACCTATGCTATAGATGCGGAAAAAGAACTGCTGGCAGAATTTCACGGTAGACCGGATTTGATTGTCGGTAACTATTCTGATGGTAATTTAGTGGCGTTTCTGCTGGCGCGTCGCCTTAAGGTGACGCAGTGCAATATCGCTCACGCTTTAGAAAAATCTAAATATCTGTTCAGCAATCTTTACTGGCAAGAATCTGAGGAGGCATATCACTTTTCGCTGCACTTTACTGCCGATTTGCTGGCGATGAATGCGGCGAATTTTATTATGACCAGCACTTACCAAGAAATTGTGGGAACGCCGGATAGTGTAGGTCAGTACGAGTCTTACAAGTGCTTTACGATGCCAGATTTGTATCACGTTGTCAATGGGATTGAGCTATTCAGTCCTAAGTTTAATGTGGTAGCACCTGGGGTAAATGAAAATGTGTATTTTCCCTATACTAGGCATGAAGATAGAATAGAGAGCGATCGCGATCGGCTGGAACAAATGCTGTTCGAGCGCGAAGATCCGACCCAGATATTTGGTAAACTGGAAGATCCCCGCAAGCATCCTCTCTTCTCGATGGCGCGACTCGATCGCATCAAAAACCTGACCGGATTAGCGGAATGCTTCGGTAAAAGCCAAGAATTGCAAGCACATTCTAACTTAATCTTAATCGCTGGGAAATTGCGCGTTGAAGAAACAACCGATCGGGAAGAACGCGCTGAAATCGAAAAGCTTTACCGCATTATTGATGAGTACAATTTGCACGGTAAAATTCGCTGGTTGGGGGTGCGCCTACCTAAAAGCGATTCTGGAGAAATTTACCGAATCATAGCCGATCGCCAGGGTATTTTTGTGCAACCAGCTTTGTTTGAAGCGTTTGGTTTGACGATTTTGGAATCGATGATTTCCGGATTGCCGACTTTTGCCACCCAGTTTGGTGGCCCATTGGAGATTATTCAAGATAAAGTTAATGGATTTTACATCAATCCAACCCACTTGGACGAAACTGCCGAGAGAATTTTGGAATTTATTTCCAAATGCGATCGCGATCCTCACTACTGGCATGAAATTTCCCAGCGAGCTATCGATCGAGTATACAGCACCTACACCTGGAAAATTCACACGACTCGGCTGCTGTCCTTGGCGCGGATTTATGGTTTTTGGAACTTTACTTCTCAGGAAAATCGCGAGGATTTGTTGCGCTACATTGAATCTTTGTTTTATTTGCTGTTTAAACCAAGGGCGCAACGTTTGCTAGAGCAACATATGCAGCGTTAATATGCAGGTTGCGTGGGCGATACATCTGTGATGATTTTAGGTGCGTTACACTGCGTTAACGCACCCTACTGGTTAATAGATGAGTTAAATAGACAGTTTGTTAATTGTCACATCAGCTAATTGCTGCTGCTTTAGCTTTGAGAAACCGGAGTGATTAAAAAAACCCGCTTTTTTACATTGTGGCAAACTACTTTAAATATGGCGAGGGATTGACGCTTAGCAAACTGGTATTTCCGGATCGGGTTTTGTGAGTGCTGAATATAGAGTATTGGTACATACAAATTTTATAGTTTTTATGTTAGCACCAGAACTAAATCGGCAAATGCACCTTGACTATCTCATCGGTTTCAAAGGATTTATTACTTTTGCTAGAGATCCCGGTCAAACTGATTCTGTTTTCGATATGGCGGAGGGGTTTCGCCATACCGAAACATATCAAAAATCGATGGAATACTTGAAGTCTATCCCTGAAGTTCAACCTCTCATTGCCGAACGTTATATAGCCCAAACTCCAGATATAGAAGCCCTGCTAAAACTACCCAAACATTCTCTGGGTTACACCTATGCGTACAAAATGAAGGAGGCAAATTTCGATCCTGAATTTTATCGTAAGGTTAGGGTGGACAATGATTATACTTACCTGGCATTACGCATACGTCAAACCCACGATATTTGGCACGCGATTACTGGTTTTGACACTGATGTATTCGGAGAAATCGGTTTGCAAGCATTTTATCTTGCTCAAACTCGCACACCTTTGTCGGTGGCGCTGATGGCGGGAGGAATTTTGAATACTCTGCTGAGATTTCCAGATGATTTGAGCGAGCTGATGAAAATTATCGATCGCGGTTATAATATGGGGTTAAAAGCGAAACCTTTACTGGCGCAAAAGTGGGAGGAAAATTGGGATAAACCTTTGTCACAATGGAGAAGTGAATTAGAAGTTGAAATTAATTAAAGACTGGCGATTGGGTAATTTTAAATTGGAGATTTGAAATTTCAGATTTAAGTTGAATTTGAAATTTCAAATCTAAAATTTCCCTGTTTGCAGTTGGGAAAGCGGCCAAATTTTGATTGTATTGTCATTGCTACCACTGGCGAGAATCAGGTTCTGGGGACTAAAAGCAACGGCATCAACTGTATCTAAATGTCCGCTTAGGTTGTCAAGCAATATACCAGTAGTGACATCCCAAATTTTGATATTTGAGTCGCCACTGCTGGCGATTTTCTTGCCATCGGGACTAAATGCGATCGCAGTCACCGCATCTTCATGTCCGGTGAGAGTGTTTTCGATTTGACCGGTCATCACATTCCACAGTTCGATCGTACCTTCTCCCGTACCGCTGACGAGAAGATTTCCATCAGGACTAAAAGCAAGCGATCGCACTCGTAAAGAGTGTCCGGTTAAAGTTTGCTTTTGCTGACCGGAGAGCGGGTTCCAAAGTTTAATAGTATTATCAAAACTGCCACTAGCAATAGTCTGTCCATCCGGGCTGAAAGCAACAGCAAATACCCAGGAATAATGACCGATGAGAGTTTGGCGCAACTCACCCGTTTTGGCATCCCAAATTTTAATGGTATGGTCGTAACTACCGCTAGCAATAGTTTGTCCGTCGGGACTGAATGCGACAGAAGACACCCAACCAGAATGACCGATAAGGGTATGCAGCAGCTTACCCGTACTAACGTCCCACAATTTAATAGTATTGTCGGCGCTGGCGCTAGCTAAAGTTTGCCCATCGGGACTGAATGCGATCGCACTTACTCCGCTTAAATGACCCCACAAAGTTCTGATTTGTTTACCAGTGCTTATATCCCATAATTTGATGGTGCTATCACCGCTACCGCTGGCAAGAATTTCTCCATCAGGACTGAACGCGATTCCATTTACCCTGCTTAAATGCCCCAACAATGTGTTATAAGGGTTAGATAGGTACGTTTCTGCCAGGTTATTTTTAATAGCATTATTTGCATTTGAAGTAATAACTAGAGGATTAGATTGCTTTTCTGCTGCCACTGCTGAATGGGATTCTTCTGAGCGCTTTGGCCTTCTTTGGTAGCTCCAATCAGGTGAGTTTGTGCTGAAGTAATCATAAATTTGAGTGCCTGTAAACCCCAGCAGCAAAGTCGCATTAACTGCCAGAAATTCAGTAGCGAACTTTGGTAGCTTTTTATATCGCGTTTTTTTAATTTTTGGTAAAGGTATTTGCTGGGATACTTCCGGTAAGTTAGTTTGAATACCTCTAGCTACGGTGCCGATGTTACTTGTCGATAAATGGCGCTCAATATTTTCAATATACTGGAAAATTATTTGCGTACTTGAAGGGCGGTTACCCGGAAAAGGAGCCATCAAGTAATCAATAAAATCTGCTACTGGTTTTGTTACTTGGGGGGCACTTTTTCGCCACAACAATTCACCAGTGCGGGGATCTTCCGGAAAGTCGTTGGGAGGTTTACCTGTGAGCAAATAAACTAAAGTTCTGCCTAAAGCAAAAAAATCAGATTGAGGTACTGCTTTGCCATTTACTTGTTCCAGGGGTGTATAGCCTGTAGATATAATTCCCGTAACATTTTGTCCGCCACCGACTTTTGCCAAGTAAGTTCCTGAAATTTCTCTAGCAGTGCCAAAATCAATTAATACCAAATCGCCCCAACCTCCCTTACTAAGGGGAGCATGGTCGGAGCGCAACATAATGTTAGATGGTTTGATATCTCGATGAAAATACTCTTGCTGATGTACCCGCTCCAAGATAATTACCAACTGTTTTAACCAGTCAACTGCTTGCGCTTGGGTAATTGGTTGATAGTTCCTAGCTAAAAGCCATTCTTCTAAGTTACAGCCGTCAATTTTTTCCATCACCAAGCAGTGCAGCGGCTGTTGATTGTTTCTGGGTAAAGTAAGAAAATAGGCGTCGCGATCGACTTTGGGAATACCGGGATGGTCTAGCAAACTTAAAATCTCTGCTTCTCGCCGAAACAGGGAAACAGCCTTGGGATGGTTGTTAAACAACACTTTGAGAACTTTTGGTGTTGTTCTATCCAACACCTCAAAGGTTTTGCTAAATCCACCTTGCCCCAGTTGACGTATAACTCGATAGCGCTCTTGCAATAATATTTCCCAACCGCAGTGACGACAAATACGATTGGGAATATTCAACGGATCTGTAGGTTTTGGACAATCGGGATTTAGGCAATAACTCACGGCGCTTAGATTACTCTAGTTTACACAGTTAGCCTGTAACGATGCTAACCAAATAAGCAATCCGCCACAATGGCTTACTGCAACATTAATGCGATCGCCCTATTACATTCAACGCTCTCCAGGTATAGTTGTAGGGACAGCTTCACCGCCCAGCAGTTATTCCTCAACAAGATATACGACTTAACCCTAACCAAGTTTTGCTGTCAACAATGCCGTTAACCACCAACCCGTTATCTTTTTGGAAAGATTTTACCGCCGCCTCTGTCCGTAAGCCGTACACTCCATTAATGACATTGCTGTAGTAGTTCAGAGTAAAAAGGAGTCGCTGTACAATTTTGACGGCATCCCCGTAGCTACCGTAACGCAGAACCGGCAGAGTCTCTGTGGGGCTTAGTTGAGCGCTCTTGGTTTCTAGCTTTATTACAGATTGCATGGTTTTGTTCGCAGAACTTTGCTTTAACATCTCCAAGATAATACTGAGTCCCAAGCTGTGTCAGTACCCAAATGGGTGATATTACTTAGATAGTAGCATAAATAACTCTTCTACAGAAGAGCGATCGTGTAGTTAAAGTTAGTTTTGGTAAGCTTTTGGTTAAATTTTACTTTAAATATTACGTAAATATTTGGCATATAATATCACTTTGAAAACATGAAAAATTCAGTGTTATTACTGTTTATTCCATCGAACTAACACTCAACTGCGTCTCAAGGCCAGAAACCGGGTTTCTTTTGGCAGCGATCGCATCAGTCAGAAGATAATATGTATGGATAAATCTAACAAAGTGGTTTTTTCATGACATCTCAACCATTCTTGACTGTTGACGAGCAACCGATTTCTCTAGCACAAGCGATCCAATATTTGCAGATGTCTGGAAAACTACAGTCTTTCATCGGCGATATTCTCCGCCGACATATTTTAGATCGAGAACTGGAAACGCGATCGGACATCACGGTTGAGCAAACGCTAGTCGAGCAAGCAATAATTAATTTTCGATTGCAGCGTCAGCTGACAGAACTGCATCGTTTTGAGGAATGGCTGGCTAACAATAACATTGATTACCTCTCTTTTCATCAACAAATAGCTTTTACTTTGAAGCTAGAAAAGCTAAAAAACGCGATTACACAGCCACAACTAGAAGAATACTTCCGCCAGCGCCAAATTTTTCTCGATCGAGTTTTCCTTTATCGCATTGTTGTTAAAGACCGCGAACTTGCGGAAAGCCTGTACAGCCAAATCCAAGCAGGAGCGAGTTTTGAGAAGCTAGCCAGAGAATATTCGATTACGGAGGATCGCATTCTCAATGGTATTATGGGCCCAGTCAGTCGCGGAGTATTGCCAGATACCCTCAGAGCAGCTGTTGATTCTGCCAATCCCGGTGAGTCGATCGGGCCATTTGAAATTGAGGGAAATTGGTGTTTGTTTCGAGTCGAAGTATTTCTGCCAGCTTCCTTAGCAAACAGTCAGCTTCGGGAAACACTACAAAATGAAATTTTTGAACTTTGGTTAACAGAAAAACTGAAAAGTTTGAACGTCAAGCTTCAGACTAACTGATGTTTAAATATGCTAATTTTGCGCGTAAATAAAGCAAAAATAATTTGTAGGGTGGGCACTGCCCACCCTACAGTCAAACTTTCTAACGATTTTCGTTGCTGAACTCTTTGCGTGTAATTAGAGTAACTCGCTAATAGCACGCCAAGTGTTTTTCTCTACAACTCCATCGATAAGCAACACAGTGCTGGGATTTGGACTGGAGTTGTAGGTAATTTGGAAATTTTCTACAGCTTGCTTTGTGCGGGAGCCGAACTGAGCGTCAAATGACCCAGTATAATAGCCATAACGGATCAGCAGCTTTTGCAGAAATCGGACAGCCTCACCTTTAGAACCGAGACGAAGTTCTGGCATATTGATACTGGCAGTTGCAGATTGGGTAGTAGCTTGCATGGTTGTTGCTCTATGAATTTGCGTTTCAACAATTTCAATGTAATGTTATCTGCGATGCTGCGACAGTACCCAAGCAGGGTGATTTACAGCAGATTTCGAGTCAGTGATGTACTCATTTACTCCTTTCCCGCTCAAAGAATATGTATCCTTTGGGGGGAGTGGGGGAGCGGGAGAGTGGGGGAGAAAAGAACAAGAGGTAACTTGCGATCGATCATCTTACGGCGGGAAGGGAGTAAAAGAGTGGAGGAGTGGGAGAACGAGATATTGCGAAAAAATTCCTAATTTTGACTTTTGACTTTTGACTTTTGACTTTTGACTTTTGACTTTTGACAGCCCCTATTTATAAAAAATAGCGATCGCTCGATGGGTGGCGGGCGATCGCTAAAATATTTAGCCATGACTAGGAGGTTAGATCGTGTTTATTAGCATCGTGTTTGTTAGCATCGCGATGTAGTAGGAAATACTCTAGACGCGGACAGCATTGGTAAAAACGATGCTCACCATTCCAAATTAATCTTGCCTGCTATGTAGATACAGTACCCAAATGGGTGATTTTCAGCCAATGCCTTCGATGACGGGATGGAAGTAGAAAGCTATCCCCAAAACTGTATAGGCTGCTAATAGGAGTGTGCCTTCCAGCCAATTAGATTGGCCATCGGAACTAATCGAATTGGCAATCAACACCGCCACAGTAACTGCCACCAATTCAAAGGGATTAAAATTTAAATCCATAGGTTTGTGCAGCACCCAACCAGCCAGAACTAAAAAGGGTGCAACAAACAAAGCGATTTGCAAACTAGAACCCACTGCTACGGAAACGGAAAGATCCATTTTATTTTTCATCGCCACAGTAACGGCGGTAGCGTGTTCGGCGGCGTTACCGATAATTGGAACCAAAATTACCCCAGTAAATAAAGCTGTTAGCCCCAAACGGGATGTTGCTTCTTCTAGAGTATCTACTAACAATTCCGACTCGATCGCCACCATCAAAGTGCAAGCTAGCAGTACTCCCGACCACAACCACACATTTACTTCGTGTTGCGCGGGTTCATCGGGGGCAAGATTTGCTTCTGCTAATTCTTCTGGCTCCAATTCTGCCAAACCTGCATCGTAGAGATACGAGTGGGTTTTCATCGAAAACAGCAGAGTCAGGCCGTAAACTAGGATTAGCACGATCGCCACCCAGTCAGAAAGATGCTGGATCGCGTCTTCTGCTACCCCTGTAGAGGTATAGTTCACGGCTGTGGGAAGTAACATAGCGATGACAGCTAAGTTCATCGCAGAAGCATTCGTGCGAGCGACTACCGGCTGAAATTCTTGCTCTTTGTAACGCAGACCTCCTAAAAACATAGAAAGTCCCATCACTAGCAATAAGTTACCGATAATCGAACCGGTGATGCTAGCTTTGACTACATCGATCAAGCCGGCGTTGAGGGCGACAAGACCGATAATCAGTTCTGTGGCGTTGCCGAAGGTGGCGTTGAGAAGCCCTCCCAGCGATGGGCCAAGGACTACGGCGATTTCTTCGGTTGCAGTACCCATCCAAGCAGCGAGGGGTACGATCGCCAGTGCCGATGTGATGAACACAGTTAGCGATCCCCAATGCAGGAAGTGTCCGGCGATCGAAATCGGAATGAAAAGCAATAAGGCCAGGAATATATTGTCTTTGTTCAGCATCAAATTATGCGTGTGTTTCTCGTTGAGTCCCGCCTGGGGTTGAAACGCATCCTTTCCAGACGGTGCGGTAATCGTCAGACTCTAGAATACTCGCTTCGCAGGTTTTGTGCAGAGAGGCAAAAATACCTTGATTCGTATTTTTAAGCAGATAAATTAAGTAGTGTTGATTTTGTTAAATATTTTGCAGCGATCGGTACTGCGATCGCTCAACTTTCGTTAAATTACGTTAAATGACCCTTCCAATAGCTGAGATTTTGTAGTTAACATCGAGAAAACTGCAAGAAAACCCCTCGCTTGGTAGATGTTTTTTGTTTTGATATCAAGCTTGGCGGCGCGGATAATTCCTCATCAGTAACATCACACCAACTGATAATTTCGATCCCCATCAATAATTGAACCGACTTAGCTGGCTTGGATATTGTTTGAGCCAGTGGGAAGGCTGTCTGTAAGTTTATCGTTGCCAACAAAAGTGAATTATGACTGCATTTGCTGATATATCGGTTTCCGTTGAGGACGTAAAATCCACAAGCATTGCGCCGATTACGCCTCAAGAGGAGCAACAGAGCGATCGCCTTCAGAGTACGGGCGTTTTCGTCACCGTCCACGGGCATTTCTACCAGCCTCCCCGTGAGAACCCTTACCTGGATGCGATCGAACGTCAGCCTAGCGCCGCTCCTTTCCACGATTGGAACGAGCGCATTCACCACGAGTGCTATCGCCCAAATGCGTTTGCGCGGATATTGAACGATCGCGGCGAACTGGTGGGGATCGTCAATAACTACGAGTACATGAGCTTTAACATTGGGCCGACGCTGATGTCGTGGCTGGAACGCTACGATGTGGAGGTTTATCAGCGGATTTTGGAAGCCGATCGCAAGAGTGGCGAACGCCTCAACGGACACGGGAATGCGATCGCCCAAGTTTATAACCACATCATCATGCCACTCGCCAACAAGCGAGACAAACACACCCAAATTCGCTGGGGCAAAGAAGATTTCCGCTCTCGCTTCGGTCGCGATCCCGAAGGAATGTGGCTGGCAGAAACAGCCGTGGACTGCGAAACTATAGAAGCGCTGATTGATGAGGAAATTCGCTTCATTGTACTGGCACCCTCGCAAGCGCAACGCTGTCGCCCCATCACCGCTCCCCGTCGGACAGATGAAATGTCTGCCAGTACTGAGATCTCTCTTGTCAGCACAGACCTCCTATCTACCACCATCAGTAGCTTGCCAGCGCCACAACAACATCAAAAAGAAAGTGATTGGATCGAAGTGGCAGGCTCGCAAATCGATCCCACCCGCCCCTATCGCTGTTTCCTACCGGGTACTGATAGATACATCGATATCTTTTTCTACGATGGCCCCATCTCGCGGGATATGGGATTTGGCGAAGTTCTCAACAGTTCCCATAACTTCTCAGGGCGATTGGGGATGGCGATACATGGCGATAAGCGTCCCGCTCAATTAATTTCCGTCGCCACGGATGGAGAAACTTTCGGACATCACAAGCACGGTAAAGAAAAGTGTCTCGCCTACGCTTTCACAGAAGAATTTCCCCGGCGCGGTTGGACGGTGACTAATTATGCCCATTACCTCAGCCTGAATCCGCCGAGTTGGGAAGTAGAATTGAAACCAGTCACAGCTTGGAGTTGTTCCCACGGGGTCAATCGCTGGCAAGATGACTGCGGTTGCGGTGCTGGTGGCGGTTGGCATTTGAAGTGGCGGCGTCCTTTGCGAGAAGCGCTGGATTGGTTGCGCGATCGATTAATTGAGGTTTACGAAGAAAGTGGGCCGAAGTTTTTCGCCGATCCTTGGTTGGCGCGAGATGAGTATATCCAGGTGATACGCGATCGCACTCCTGCTAACGTTGAGCAATTTTTGGCGCGTCATCGATCGCAGCAACTCAACCCCGCAGAACAAGTAGACGCCTTGCGCCTGCTGGAAATGCAGCGCCACGCCTTGCTGATGTACACCAGTTGCGGTTGGTTTTTTGAAGAACTCTCCCGTCCGGAAGGCGTGCAGATTCTCCGCTATGCCGCCCGCGCTTTGGAATTGGCTGGCGAAGTTGGTGGCGTACAGTTAGAAAAAGAGTTTCTCCAACGCCTTGCCCTCGCTCCCAGCAATATAGATCGTTTCCAAAATGGTGCGGAAATTTATCGGCAACTGGTAGTATCTGCCCAAGTTAGCTTTAAGCAAGTGGCAGCGCACTACGCGATTACTTCCCTGTTCACCAATTACTCCCACGAAACTCGCGTTTATTGTTACTCCGCGCATCGGCTAGATTACCAGATGCAAAGCATGGGGCCCCTGACTCTGGCTGTAGGGCAAGTGCGGATGGTGTCGGAAATTACCTGGGAAAGCGTGCATCTGGTCTTTGCCGTTTTGCATTTGGGCGGTTGGGATTTCCACTGCTGCATTCAACCTTTCACCAGTCGTCGCGCTTACACGCAGTTGAAAGAGCAGCTGTTTGAGGCTTTGCAACAAGCTAGTGCGGCACAAACTATTCTGGCGATGAGCCAAGTGTTTGGCGATCAAAGTTTTAGCTTGCAGAACTTGTTTGCTGAGGAACGGCACCGGATCATGGAGCTGTTGAGTAAGGAAACACTGACTCGTCTGGATCAACTTTATACTCAAGTTTATCGGGATAATTTCGGTGTTTTGATGGCGTTCCACCGGGATGAGCTGCCCGTACCGCAAGAGTTGCAAGTTGCCGCCGATATTGCGCTGAGTAATCGGGCGAGGATCGCTTTGCGGGAATTGGAACACGAATTGAGCGATTTGTCAACTGGTGAAGCGCATTTGGGTTTGGGCGAGCTGGCAGAATTGGAAGCGATCGCGACAGAAGCCAAAAATATGCGCTGCAAGCTGAATATCCGCGAAGGTAAGCAAACTTTAGAGCGGTTGATTTTGAAGGCGCTTTGGCATTTGTTGCACGACAGCAACCCAGCTACTTTGGAAACCGATGTGGAACGGATCGAACGGACGATCGATGTAGGCAATAACCTCAATCTCGGCTTATCTATGGAGCGAGCCCAAGAAGTATTTTGCTACTGCTTGCACAAGTATATAGTGCCGCAGTGCTTAGTGGTTGATGTTAATTGGAAGCCAGAAAACGAAGGAGTTTGTCGTTGGGAGTTATCCCAACTTCGTCCTCTGTTGCGGTTGGCTAAAAAATTGGCAGTTGATGTCGATATTTGGTTAAAGCAAGTGTCGTAACGAGTTAACTTATAGAAACCCGGTTTCTTGGAGAAACCGGGTTTCTGAATATTCGTAGCACATTCGTAGGGGGGTCAGCGGTTGAAACTATCGCTTTTGCGTCCGATCGCAAAACTTATTGTCATAGCTTAAATTGATTTATGAATTCAAACATGAATTTTAGCGATTAGACTGGGAGGTTTTCAGTGTGCGATCGCTCTTTGGTACGATTCGCACCCGTAAAATGTGTTCCGAGACTTGTGAACTGATTTTGACAGGGCGATCCCAGTCAAGTTGCAAATTGGACATCGCAATTGAATAGTCTATTTAGACTGACCTTCTACTACCGATGATAAACTGTTGTGGCCTAGTACTTGCCAGGGTGTGTGCTTTATACCTCAGAATTGGGAATACTACCTTTGGACTGGCCGAAAGGATAGTTGTTCAAAATGGAGATGACGTATGACAGCTAGCTTAATTAAAGCCTCGAATTTACTTAATAAAGTGTTAGTCGGGATTGTTCTGCTTTTGTTTATCCTTGTGTTGTGGCTGGGTTACCAAATTTATCACTCAAGAAGCGGGTCAGAAAAGATAATCGATCCAGGTTCGCTGATAGTGCGTCAAGTTAGAGACGTAAGTGAATTGACTACAGCCATGTTTGAAATGGATGCTGTGGTACCTGTAAGTGAAAAAGGGATGATAGCGCAGAGTAAGTTGCTCTATATCGCTCACGGTAATGTCCGAGTTGGAGTTGACTTAAAGGAGTTTCAGACGGATAATGTGCAGGTTGAAGGAGAGAAAATTACTGTAACTTTACCTCCGCTGAAAATTCTTGACAGTAAGCTTAATCTGGAACACTCTAGTGTTTATTCCTATGACCGAGGTCTTTTAGGATGGGGTCCTGACGTTGTTAACTTGCAAGCGCAAGCCCAACGTGAAGCCCTCAAAAAAGTTGAGGATGCTGCTTGTCAAAGTTGGCTGATAAAGACAGCTAGCGATCGCGTTCAAAAGACTGTTGAAAATCTACTTAACCAAGTTCTTAAAGACAGAGGTTTCAAACAGATTATTGTGGAAGCCCAACTTCCCTCCGAAGGTTCATGTTCAAAAGCGCAGGTATAACACTTTGCTGCACCCAACGGCAGCTTCAGGCTTAGCATAAAACTGCGGTTTTCGTAGGTTGGGTTTCCTGGCATCAACCCAACCTACAATTTTTAAAAGGGTTAATATATGAAAGCTAAACTTATCAAAATTTTCACAGCTATCGTCGAGAGAGATCCTGATACAAAGCTCTATGTTGGCTATGTTCCTGGATTTCCCGGAGCGCATTCGCAGGGAGAAACTCTCGAAGAGTTACAAGAGAATCTGCGCGAAGTTATTGAAATGCTTCTCTAGATCCCCGACTTCTTGAAGAAGTCGGGGATCTGGGTAGTAAAACTGAATTAAAACAAGAAATAACGCTGCGCCATCGGTAAAACTTTCGCAGGCTCGCAAGTTAATAATTCCCCATTTGCCCTAACTTCGTATTTATCAGGATCGACTTCAATTTTTGGGGTGGCGCTGTTGTGTTTCATATCTGCTTTACTGATATTTCTGGTATTGGCAACTGCCCTGATGCGAGATGTTAAACCGAGTTGTTTGGGAATATCTTTTTCTAAGGCAACTTGGGAAAGAAAAGTAATAGAAGTTGCCCCGATTGCGCCGCCAAAACTACCAAACATTGGGCGCATATGCACCGGTTCGGGAGTGGGAATACTGGCATTAGCATCGCCCATTTGCGCCCATGCGATCGCACCTCCTTTAATTACCATTTCTGGTTTCACACCGAAAAATGCTGGTTTCCACAAACACAAGTCTGCCAATTTACCTTCTTCCACGGAACCGACATAATTAGCAATACCGTGTGCGATCGCCGGATTAATGGTATATTTAGCGATGTATCTTTTGGCGCGAAAATTATCGTTATCTTGACTAACTTCGCCAGCAGATTGTAAGATTCCCCTTTGCACTTTCATCTTATGGGCGGTTTGCCAACTGCGAATAATTACTTCGCCTACTCTTCCCATTGCTTGAGAATCAGAAGACATCATACTTATCGCACCGATATCGTGTAAAATATCTTCAGCGGCAATAGTTTGGGGACGAATTCTCGAATTAGCAAAAGCGATATCTTCGGGAATATTTTTATCGAGGTGATGGCACACCATCAACATATCGAGATGTTCGTCTAAGGTATTGATCGTGTAGGGACGGGTGGGATTGGTAGAAGAAGGTAAAACATTTGAATAACTGCAAACTTTGACGATATCGGGTGCGTGACCGCCGCCTGCACCTTCGGTATGGAATGTGTGAATAACGCGGTCTTTAAAAGCTGCGATCGTATTTTCTACAAATCCAGCTTCGTTTAAAGTATCGGTGTGAATTGCTACTTGTACGTCGTATAAATCGGCAACGGAAAGACAAGTATCGATCGCAGCAGGTGTAGTTCCCCAATCTTCATGCAGCTTTAATCCCATTGCACCAGCTTCGATTTGTTCGATTAATCCTTCCTGTTTGCTGGCATTACCTTTTCCCAAAAAACCTAAATTAATCGGAAAGGCATCAGCTGCTTGTAACATCCGGTAAATGTGCCAAGGGCCAGGAGTACAAGTAGTCGCGTTAGTGCCTGTAGCGGGGCCAGTTCCGCCGCCAATCATAGTAGTAATACCGGAGGCAAGGGCAGTTTCAATTTGCTGCGGACAAATAAAGTGAATGTGAGAATCAATTCCCCCAGCAGTGAGAATTTTGCCTTCTCCAGCTATTACCTCAGTACCAGGCCCGATGATAATATCTATATTATCTTGAGTGTAAGGATTGCCTGCTTTTCCAATTTTGTAAATCTTACCATCTTTGATACCGATATCTGCTTTGACGATGCCCCACCAATCGAGAATCAAAGCATTAGTAATTACCGTATCTACCGCGCCAGCAGCATTAGTAATTGGGGATTGTCCCATGCCATCTCGAATTACTTTACCGCCGCCAAATTTAACTTCTTCACCGTAAAGTGTGCCATTGTAAGTAGTGCGGTCTTCTTCGACTTCTATGAATAATTCCGTGTCCGCAAGACGAATGCGATCGCCCACGGTTGGGCCAAACATGGCGGCATATGCTTGTCGATTCATTCTATTGGCCATATTTTGTTCTCCTGCGAATTTATTTTGCTTTTTAAATAAGGCTTATAATAGTTTATCGGAAAAGCGATCGGGGAAGATTTTTTTAACCACAGATATCCACAGATGAACACAGATAAACACAGATGTTTTTAAGATTTATTGTTATGTTTATTGGGTTAAATTTGATTTTATGGCTGTACTATGAGGTAATGGATAGTTTATTATTAACTAGCAAACAACCTGTGAGTTAATTTTTGATGTCGCATTTGGGCAAGATCGATCGCAGGCGTACAAGACCACATTTCACTCAGCTTTAAAGAAGTAGCATTTTGATAGGTTTCTTCGATATCCGTTGCTAAATTTAGCAGAACTTTTTGTGCTTGTATGTGTCCGATAACACTTAATCGAATTGCTGCCCCTAATAAACCTGTAACAAAACTATGTAAAAAAGCGAGTACTGTATTTCGTTCGCTCAAATTGGCTACCCTTCCCACTACAGCAAATATAATTGGATGCAAGCAATTTATTTCTCCTTTTGCTACATCTTTTTCGAGAATTTCTAATTGGGAATCTTGCCAAGTGGAAGTAGCGATCGCAAGTAAGGCGCGTCCGCTTTTGCGCTGAGTTTCGCGAGTTTTTTCGATTAAAGTTTGGGCAAATAATTGGGCATCTGCTTGGCGAACTGCTTCTAAGTCACCGATCGCACTTCCCCGATAAGCATGGATTAATGCTACCACATCTGTTGGCCCTACTTTGTTACGTAAAAGCAACCGCAGAAAAGTTTGTAAATCAATTGGCGATCGCAATTTATTTTCTTGTACCAAAGATTCCAATCCGTGCGATAATGTAAAAGAACCCGATGGAAAAAAAGAATCGGATAACTGCATTAAAGCGAGTTGTTGGGCGATGGTAGATGCAGCTTTGTTCATGAGTGGTGATGGTGTTCGGAATGTTGGGAAAATGAGAGGTGTTCGTGAGGCGATCGCAATTCATATTCTAGCTGCAAACCGGGAATATGAAAATCGCGAATAGTTGATTCTACTACTTCGGCGTCTGTTATTAATTCTACGTAAATTTTATTATCCTGCACAATTATCGGCCAATGATGATTGCCCAAAACATGACCTAGATGGATTAATTTTATGGGAAAATTCGATATTTTTTCCGAGAAAGTAATTACCAAGACTTTTTGCGATCGCAGATGAATCAGCACCAACTTTCCCTGTGCGGTTTCTAACACATCTCCTTCCCGCAATAACCAATCTCGACTTTTGACAATTCCCACATCTATACCAGAATTAGAACGAGCATAAATTCGACCTTTGCGACTATCAACTTCCGTAATATCCACTTCCAAAAAACCTTCTGACTGACGCGCTTTTTCTATCCGTTCGGATAGCGTCGCATTCTCTGCCAAATTACCTAAATAAATTTCTGCCAGTTCTGTCATTTGGGAATGTGGGGTAAAGGAGATCGATCGCCAAAACGGCGCACGCAGTTTAAGGTATATTTTTGGTATTTTTTCAGTTCGTGGGTACTCTTGGCGATAGCTCTAATCAGCAAACCTTTACTTTGCGGTAATATAGAACTAGCTACAACTATATCAGAACATTTGGCAATTTCTAAGTCTTCTACAGCTTCCCTTAATAATTCTAAATTTGCTTTGGGTAGTAGTGCGATCGCATTTCCCAAAATAGGCGCACTAGCGAAGATATCGCTATTTTTGAAAGGATTGAGTTTTCCTTCTAAGCGCATTGCATCGGTAAACCATAATTCTCCTTCAGTCGAACTTACTTCCAAGCGATTGCAATAATAGTGAAAATCGTAAATTTCTTCTCTTGCCAATCTTCCCGGTACAATTATTTCGCTTAAAAATAGATTGCCTGTTGGATGAATTTTGATGCGAGTAGTTTGCTGCAATGCAGAATCTTTAAATAAAATCAGCGGTTCTGGGACAAATTCTAAAGCTGCGCTTTCTCCTATTTCAATTTCATAATTAGTTATGGCTTTTGTGTCCGGTATAGATATAGAATGAACATTAGTAGCTGCTTGATCTGTGAGGTAAAGACTGGTATTATTTGCTAATTGCAACGATATATTTAATTCATCTCCGGCGAGTAACCCTGGAGATGCACTCATCATATATATATAAGCAGATTTAGGATCGGCAGTATCAAGGCGAAATGTGGGAGAAAGGCGGAAGGGATATGCTGTATGCTGATGGATGATGGAAGTCCGATCGCTGCGATCGGACTTGAGTTTTAGTTCTAAGTTTTTTGTTTGGTTGAGGGTTTTCAATTGGATCTTTTTTTAACGCAAAGGACGCAAAGGTAAACGCAAAGGGACGCTAAGGTTTAATAAATCTTTTGACAATCTCCAGATATATCATCAAATTCATTTTTGTACCCTGCGGGAAGGCTGTGTCTCAATCTGTGTTCATCTGTGTTCATCTGTGTTCATCTGTGGATATCTGTGGTTAAAAAATCCTATTTTTCAGCATTTCCCAAGAATTATATTATAAAACATTAACTTACTTTTGCAGTGGCGCTGCGAAATAGAACAGTCTCCATAATAAAATTAACCACTTCATTTAATCCCTCTTTTGTTTTACAATTAGTGTATGCGATCGGTTTACCTCGACGGTATAAAGGAGCTTCTTTGCGGATTAATTCTAAGTCTGCGCCGACATAAGGAGCGATATCAATTTTGTTGATCACTACCAAGTCTGCTTGTACGAAACCTGGCCCTTTTTTGCGGGGAATATCATCGCCAGCACCTACATCAATCACAAAGATATAGGAATCTACTAAATCGTAACTGAAACTGGAAGCAAGATTGTCACCCCCGCTTTCTACAAAGATTAAATCCAATTCGGGATAAAGCAATTCCAAATCTTTGATTGCCAGCAAATTCATGCTAGGGTCTTCCCGAATTGCTGTATGAGGACAGCTACCCGTTTCCACTCCTACAATACGTTCTGGGTGCAAAAATCCGCCGCGTTTCAACCGTTCTGCATCTTCAGTAGTTAATAAGTCATTAGCGACAACTGCTACTTCAATACCTTTCTCCATCAACATCGGAATTATACTTTCTAATAAAGCAGTTTTACCGCTGCCTACTGGCCCGCCAACTCCCAATCTAGCTGCTGATTTTTGCATAGCTAAAATCCCTTGTCTTGCTTGACTTTACCTCAAGGCTCCATTCACTTTCGCATTAAAACCATAAATCTCCCGCGTACCAGCAAATTCAACTAATTCAACTGTTTTCTTTGTCCCGTCAGCTTCAAATCTTACCGCTGTTCCCGCAGCAATATTTAAGCGCATTCCTTTGGTTTGTTCCCGATCGAATTCTAGCGCCTCGTTAACTTCATAAAAATGGAAATGAGAACCCACTTGAATTGGTCGATCGCCTTTATTAACTACCTCTATTTCAATCGTTCTTCGCCCTGCATTTAACTCAATTTCACCTGCTTTAGCAATTATTTCTCCAGGTATCATTGCTTTTCCTTCCTTCGCGCTTTTCGCTTCTAATTCTCTATCGCGAATCGCTTCGCTAACGCGGTTCGTTAATAAAAATTTACAACTTACCTAATCCCCAATCGGATTGTGTACAGTTACTAATTTTGTTCCATCTGGAAAAGTCGCTTCTACCTGCACTTCATGAATCATTTCCGCTATGCCATCCATGACCTCATCTCTTTTCAAAATTTGTTTACCTTCGCTCATTAACTCGCTGACAGTTTTTCCTTCCCTTGCACCTTCTAAGATCGCAGCAGAAATATACGCCACAGCTTCCGGATAATTTAATTTTAACCCTTTTGCCTTACGTCTTTCTGCCAGCAGAGCAGCAGTAAAAATCAACAGTTTATCTTTTTCTTGGGGTGATAGCAGCATGGCACATTTCCTTAGATTTTGACTTGCTGTTTACCTTTGGTAAACTTTAGGCATATTTTATGATTTTGTCAATAAGTTGATGTCCAGCAAACCAGTTTTTTTGTACTTAAATAACCTAAAAATTATAAAATGCTACTTGTCAAGCGATCGTTCTAATTTTTTACTTTTTAATACATATTTAAATATATAAACATAAACCTTTACATACAAGTAAAGGTTTAGTAACTGCAAATGCGATCGGATGCACCCAAACAAGCAAAAAATACACAGCTATCGCGCCTCGGACTTCCTTTCGCCCGTTACCTCAGACCAGTTAACACGGCTTGCGCCCGTCAAATTAGATTTTGGCGAATTAACAACATTCATATTCACACCCACCAGGTTAGCTTGATGCAAACTGACTCCATTCATATTGGCATCCATCAAATTAGCACCGCTCAAATTCGCATTATTTAAATTGGCACCTATCAAGTTTGAGATGCCTAAATTTGCATTACTTAAATTCGCATTATTTAAATTCGCATTGCTCAAGTTTACAGAACTGATATTAGCATTACTCAAGTCAGCATTATTCAGGTTTGCACCCACCAGTTCTGCATTAAACAAGTTAGCATTAATCAAGTTAGCATTTATTAGATTAGTATTAGCTAAATTAGCAGCAAACAAGTTCGCTCCTCCCAACCTAGCGCCGCTTAAGTTTGCGCCTCTCAAGTCCGCTTTACTGAGATCTGCACCCAGCAAGTTCGCGCCACTGAGATCGCAACCTTGACATTGCTTAGTTTCCAACAAACGCTTAACATCAGCGGGGTTTTCGGCTTTAACCGCCGGGACGAAACTTATGGCGATCGGTAGTGCTAGACTGACTAAAATTGTGATTTTCATATTTTTTTCCTTTTTACCTAGCAGGTCTTATATTTTATTGTTCCCAATATTACCCCTCTGTTACCAGGGAATAAATAATTTTTTGGTTAATTTTAATTTGCAAAAATAATAAATAGCGATTGTCGAATAAAAAAAATATGCAACCAAGAAAATACTTAATTTTTGCCAGTAAGCGACTAAGTAAGTAAGTCAGTGTAAATAAAGCAAAGATAATTAAACATAGGGTGGGCACTGCCCACCCTATGTTTAATTATGCCCACCTACTTACTTACGCAAACGTGAAAACCCTTAGCCTCATGCCAAAAGTTTATGAAAATACAGTAGGGTGCGTTAACCTGAAAGCTAACGCACCCTACAAATATGTTGCAATTAAATCCTGGTTAAAACACCCGTTTTACAATTAACGAGTTACACCGGCTGCATTCGTCAAGTTCGCACCTCTCACACCGTACAAGTTAGCGCCAAACAAGTTAGCCGCATTGAGATTTGTTTTAAATAGGTTTGCACCTCTGAGGTTTGCCGCACTCAAATTTGCTCTGAACAAATCGGCTTCCCTCAAATCAGCACCAATCAAATCGGCTCCTTTGAGGTTCGCTACATTTAAATTAGCCCCAACTAAAGTAGCTTCATTAAAGGTGGCATTAACCAAATTAGCTACTGATAGATTTGCACCATTCAGGTTGGCACCGTTGAGTTTGGCTTCGCTGAGGTTAGCGCCGTTGAGGTTAGCACCGCTGAGGTTGGCGCGAGTCAGATTGGCACCGTTAAGATTAGCACCGCGAAGATCCGCATTTCCTAAGTCAGCACCGCTGAGGTTCACGCCTGTTAAATTCAGTCCCGCGCCTTGTTTGGTTTGCAGCAACTGTTGAACCTGTGGGGGATTTTCAGCTTTTGCGATCGTACTTAAACCTAGCATTGTGCTGACGAGCGCTGTACTGACGATAATTTTCAGTTTCATATTTTTTATACTCCTCTAACCGTATTTTTACGTAAAATGACTCATTTGCTAGCCGTTTATTAAATTATCTTATGAGTATATATTGCTGAAGAACATTATTTTGACAATTTATACGTGTATATACTTATTATAACATCAAATTTTAAAATATGGCAAATACAATTTACCAGTTAGGATCGTAGAAACACCGCTAACCGCTAAGCACTGTAATCCCAGAAACCCGGTTTCTTTGGGTTGTCGCAACGAAAGAAACCCGGTTTCTCATCGTCCATAGGGAATACACCAAGCTGTTCTAGAAGCTAAACTGCGTTCGCACAGCCCCTACGAAGATAGCCGGGTTGTCATTAAAGTTATTGGCGTTTTCAATCACGTAAAAGCTTGGGATAAGGGCAATATTATCGGTGAGGGGATAATAGTAACTAGCTTCGATGTCGAACTGCATACCACCATCGCCCCCTCCAGACACGAGGAATCGACGCCCTGCCAAAACATCAAACGGTATTACATAGGATAAAGTCGCCAACGCTCCTCTTTTACCGAGATCGGGAAAAGCCAAACCAACTTGAAACGACTGCGCCCTCAAATCGCCGCTTTCCACACTATCTGTCGCGGGGTTTAAGTGGGTATTCGCGTAGAAATAACGCCCGAACACACCAAACTTAGGAGTAACCAACCAATCGAAATTGATCCCAAAAACATTACTTGTGGCGTCTTCCAAGTCGCCGCCAAATCCGTCATCTGCTATCCCGACGATCGGTTTAATTCCAATTTGTCCGTCAACTGGGAGAGTTCTGGAACGATCGTACAGCAGTCGCAGATTGATATTCGAGTTAGGCGAATAAGTCAACTGTGCAGTGGCGGCACGGTTACCATTAAATAAGCCTCTGCTTGGGTCAGATGCGCTGGCGTTGCTAGCATAACCGAGACGAAGCTCAAACTCTTCATTAAAACGCCAAAGCAATACAGCACCGCTAGTGCGTCCCAAATCTTGTACCAAAGTGCTGCCAAAAGAGTTAAAGCCGCTGGCACCCTTACCAAAGATATTTGTAAAAGTATTGGTGTCAAAGTAGCGCACCCAAAATAACTGCGGACTCACTACCACTTGCACAGAATCATTCACCGGGAAGGTGTATCCCAGCTCTGCCACAACCAGATCGTTAGCGATCGCACTCGGAGTAAAATCGGAACTGGGAACACCAAACGTGTTGTACAAACCTGCCGAAGTATAAACGTTGGCAGGCGAGTTAGCATTTCCCGCCGCTAAAGTGATTCCCAGTGAATCTTTACCCGTAAAAGAAGTGGTGAGAAACAAGCCGGTAATTTGACTGAAAGTCACGTTAGGATCGTCCGTAACCCTGCTGACGATCGGCTTCCCATCCGCTCCCCGCCCAGCCCCACTAAAAACATCTTCCCGATCGATCCTCTCCACTTTCACATCCCCAGCAGCAGTTGCCCCAGTTATACTTAGGCTCACAAGTCCGCTTAGCTTTGTCGTCGTGGAAAATTGACTTGCCTCCAGCCGTGCGGTGCGTGCGTCGAGCCTGTCAAGTCTCGTAGCCACAGTTGCCAGTTCTGGAGCAAAATCCGCTTGCAAACGCTGCAATGTTCCTAAATCTTCTTCCCTTACTTGATTTGCCAACCCTGCATCTATTAGCTCTTTGATTCTACCCAAAGCGGCATTCAGCGCTGCTGCGAATTCGTAGCGCGTCATCGCGCGATTACCCCGAAACGTCCCGTCCGGATAGCCCGCAATCACGCCATAGCGATCGATCAAAGACTGCAAAGCTTGAAAAGCCCAGTCTGTTGGCTGCACATCTTCGAGCTGAGAAACAGAAGTCACTCTAGACAAAGGACGCTTCTGCTGTAAATCTTGCTTCGCAAATTCCGGAAAACCGATCTTGGTTAAATCTCCATTCTTTTGGTCAGCATCCGCCTCAACCTTAACTTCTTCAGCCGTTAGAGCGTTACCCCCTAGCAATAGAACTGTTCCGAAGATAACTGCACTTAGTTTGAAAGCAGCAATAAAAAAATTGTTCATGGTGCCTCTGTTCCGATCGTCCTTTGTTTCTAGCGCCATCGACAGCTAGTAGCGCACCACAGCGATCCAAATAGAATATTTCCTGCAAGCTCCATAGCTAAAACAGACTATTAGCTATCGATTTTTAGACTAAGTTATCACCTGGAGTGCATAGAATACTCATATTTTCTAAAGCATCTTCTTTCAGCCGATCGGCTTCTCCTTCTTCCGTATTTTGAAACAACATTGTGAAGGCACCAGCACCTAAGCGTTCTTGCGGCCATATACGATAGCAAGGCATATTTGTCAAGTGCGATTGCAAGGCCGCTAAATGGGGAATTTGCACTGGCTGAAACTGGGGAAATTTTTTCATAAACCACTCACAAACTCGCTCATTCTCTTCTGGTGAATAGGTGCAAGTCATGTAAGCTAAATAGCCTTGCGGTGCAACGATTTGAGCGGAGTTGGCGATGATTCTCTTTTGTCTGTTTGCACTTTTATTAATCGCTGCTTCGTGAAAGCATCCAGGGGCTTTATCTCCCTTAGCTAGCAAAGATTGCCCGGTGCAAGGCGCATCGACAATTACTAAATTGCTAGTTCTAGGTAATTGCTGTGCGAGAATGCTAGAATCTTTATTTAAAACGTTTAATGGAGATACACGACAGCGTTTTAAATTAGAAATAAGCATTCCCAGCCGTTTGCCAATTACTTCATTAGCAATGATTAATTTAGGCGATAAAGCTTTCCAGGAAAATATAGTTTTTCCGCCTGGTGACGCACAAATATCAAATAGTAAATGCACAGGTGAAGAAATAGCAAATAAGCTAGAAGCTGCAAACACAGAAGAAAAATCTAAACAATAATAATAGCCTTGTTCGTGAAGAGGATGTTGGCCTGGTTTGCTGCCTAATAATAGGCGATCGACAAATTTCGGTTGCCACGACGTCGGCGTTTCCACCGCAAAAGGTATAGTGTCCGGTTTTTCTCGACACCAAACAATGCAAGGGGCAAAAGGTTGAGGATGAACTAATGCTTCGATGAATTTTTCTTGTACAGTTGAGTCTTCAAACAGACGCCGACTGAGTTTAAGTAATAACTTAGAAGGATTTTCCATATAAGGACAGGGGTGGAAGGCTGATTTTGACCGCGAATATTTTTATCGGGACACAGCATCATTAAAACTTTCGATGACCTGCATTATTTTCTAATGCCCTGTCCCTACAGTTCCTATCTTCGCTTAATCCCGACGCCCTAACCCCTTTCCGATCACTCCTCCCGGTTCATTTGCCAGGTGGCAGCGATCGCAGCTCCTGCCCCAGCAATCAAACCTGTACTCATCCCCTGAATCGTTTTCAGGACGGGATCTTGGGTTAAGCATTGGCTGGTGGGCGTTTCCGCTTGCCAGCACTGATTGCTTTCTGCCCAGCTGGCAGTGCCTCCCAGTACCACACCGATGGCGCTGCAAGCCACAATGTATAGGAAGAAGCGATTGAATTTTCTGTCGGTAGGGCGATTGTTTTTTCTATCCATAGATAGATGCAAAATTTGTAACTGTTTAAGGAATAAGACCTACCTTATTCTGCCCACAAAACCGATAAATGCGATCGCCACTTCCTTAACAAATGTAAATATACTTCAGCAGAAAACCATTTTACAGATAATTAAGGCCCATTGAGCCTAAGTTGAGCAGCATGGAGGAGCAACAAAAGTCCAAAAATCAAATCCTGTATCTCTTAAAAATGCGCGGCCCGCAGACAGCTACCGTTCTGGCCGAGCAGCTACAGGTGTCTCCGATGGCTATACGCCAGCATTTACAAGCATTACAAGCAGATCGGTGGGTAACGTATCAAGAAGAGCGACGTCCCCAGGGGCGTCCCGTCAAACTTTGGCAGCTAACCGATCGCTCTACCACCCACTTTCCAGATAGTCACGCTGACTTGATGCTTGACTTGCTACGGGGAGTGGAAGCAGTTTTTGGGACGCCTGGACTGGAAAAGTTGCTGGCAGAACGGACGCAAAGGCAGATGCAAACCTACGCAGCCTGTTTATCAGAATTTCCGCAGGCGAAAGACTGGCGGGGAAAAGTGGCGGCGATCGCTTGTCTGCGAAATCGAGAAGGCTACATGGCAGAAGCGATCGACCAGCCAGACGGTTCTATGCTATTGGTGGAAAACCACTGTCCCATCCGTACTGCCGCCGCTAGCTGCCAGCTGTTGTGTCGTTGCGAATTGGAAGTCTTTAAAGCCCTTCTGGGCAAGCAAGTTTCCATCGAACGGGTAGAACATAGTTTGCAGGGCGATCGGCGATGTGCTTATTTAATTAGGGACTAGGGCTAGGGGCTAGGGATTAGGGGCTAGGGGTTAGCGAAGAGGGACTAGGGCTAGGGGCTAGGGATTAGGGGCTAGGGGTTAGCGAAGAGGGAAAAGGGAAGAGGGAAAAGGGAACATATAAATTCTTCCATTCCCCGCTCCCCCGCTCCCCCGCTCTCCCACTCTGCCCCTAGCCCCTAATCAATCCGAACGTTAAAAGGCAAACGGGCATAAATGTCAAAAGGATCGTTGAGAGTGCCCAGAATACTCAGATCTTCCCGCAGTCGATCGTAAGTGAGCGTCAGCGGGTCAAACTGTTTAGCTTTTGGAGTATTTTCGCTAGCGTTCTGGGTACTGCTGAGTAAATTTCGCAAAAGGCGTTCTTCGAGACTGCGACTTCTGGGATATTGTTGTAATTCCCAATCATTACCAAGCTTTGCTTCCTTAGCAGCAAATTTAATCGCATTATCTAAACCACCAATATCATCAACTAAACCAATTTGCTTCGCCGCCAAACCCGACCAAACTCGCCCTTGGGCAATTTCTTGGACTTTCGCAGGCGGCAGCTTGCGCGATTTTGCCACTTTATCTATAAATTGAAAGTAAATGCGATTGACAGACCCTTGGTAAATAGCCAATTCTTGAGGTGTCTTGGGACGGGAAATAGTTTGAGCGTCAGCATATTTACCAGTTTTTACCACATCCCACGTGACACCATTGTCGTTAGCCAGTTTTTGGACGTTCAACAAAAGTCCAAAAACGCCGATCGAACCTGTGATCGTGTTGGGTTCGGCAAAAATCCGGTTAGCATAAGTGGAAATCCAATATCCACCAGAAGCGGCGACATCTCCCATCGAAACTATCACCGGTTTTTGCTGACGAATGAGTCTCACTTCTCGCTGAATTATCTCAGACGCCGTGGCACTACCGCCAGGACTGTTAACCCGCAAAACTACAGCTTTTACGTCCTCATCCATTCGCATCTGGCGCAGTTGTCTGGCTAAGCGATCGCCTCCCACTTGTCTGATGCTACCTTCTCCGTTAACGATTTCGCCTTCGGCGTAGACAACGGCAATTTTATTTTGAGATTGACGGTTTTCCCCTACAGATTTATCCGCGACTCTGGCATAGGTACTCAGGCTAATCTGTCGGAATGTTTTTTCATCTTTATTATTGCCAGTTAACTTCTTGAGGTCGGATACTACCTCATCTAAATAAGCGACTTTATCCACTAGACCATTTTTGCGAGCCTGTTCTGGCATCAACAAACCTTGACTATCTGCGATCGCCTGAACTTTTTGGGGAGTTAACTTGCGGCTTTTCCCAACTGTAGCGCGAAATTCGCCCCAAATATCGCTTAACAATTTTTGAATTTGTTGGCGATTTTCCGCACTTAACTGTTTTAAGACAAATGGTTCGACGGCGGATTTGTATTTACCAACTCGGATTACTTGCACGCCAACACCGTATTTTTGAAACGCTCCTGCCAAGAACATAGTTTCCGATCGCAGGCCGTTCAGTTCCATCATACCTAATGGATGGACAACGATGCTGTCTGCTACTGAGGCTAGATAATAACTCGGTTCATCCCAGCCAACGTTGTAGGCGATAATCTTTTTACCAGATGCTTTGAATCTTGAGAGTGCTTGCCGCACTTCTTTGAGCGTTGCAAAACCTCCCACCGCACCTTCTGATTCGCCGCTGGCATCCAAGTAAATGGCTATTATACGTTTATCTTTGGTGGCAGTGTCGATCGCATCCAGCACGGTGCGTAAAGTAATCCTTTCGCGGTCATCTTCTCCCGATACGGCTTTTTGAATTAACTCTCCTGTCCCGGAAGAAGGATTTGTGTCCGTGATTCGCACAGACATATCAAAAACCAATACTGACTTATCTTTTACTTGTGGCCCCGTATCTCTGGTTGCGGCAGAAATAAGCAGAATAATTAGTCCGCCCGTTCCCAAACCAAAGAAAATTAATAAACCTAATAAAGTAGCAAAAGTGTGTTTAATGAAATCCCGCATATTGTTTGGTAATTCCTAATGGTTAATTTAATTATTCGTCTTTTGTTAGCTAATCGGTAACTTCTGCAAAGCTCCAGAGTTTTTTAGGTCAGATAGCGTTGCGTTACCCGTACAAAATAGTACCGTCGTAATTTCTGCTATTAACACTTTCACTAAGGCGTGCAAGGCTTCTTCCGATTCCGCCGCTGCTTGCAGAAATGGCCATGCCATCCCGGCGATGTCAGCACCCAGCGCGATCGCTTTGGCAGTTTCCAAACCATTACGCAGTCCCCCAGAGGCGATCAGGGGTATATTTGGCGCGATCGCACGAATAGTTTCTACACATTCAGCAGTGGGCATTCCCCAATCTGCAAACGTTGCTCCTAAACGTCGTTGCTGAGCATCTGTTGCCCGTTCGCTCTCCACCTTCGCCCACGAAGTTCCTCCCGCGCCAGCGACATCAATAGCAGCAACACCGACATCGATTAACTTCTGAGCCATCGCAGCTGAAATCCCATTACCTACTTCTTTCGCTATCACTGGCACTGGTAGTTTTTTGCACAGTATAGCAATTTTTTCCAGCAATCCTCGGAAATTTGTGTCTCCCTTGGTTTGCACGCACTCCTGTAACGGATTGAGATGTAGAATTAGCGCGTTTGCTTCTAATAAATCAATTACGCGCAGGCATTGTTCTACGCCATATTTATAGTTTAGTTGCACCGCACCCAAGTTGGCAAATAGCAGAATATCTGGGGCGATACTTCGGACAGCAAAAGTTTTTCCCACTTGCGGATTTTCCACGGCTACTCGCTGGGAACCTACGCCCATCGCTATTTTGTAATATTGGGCTACTTCCGCCAGACGATAGTTGATTTTTCCTGCCTCTTCCGTCCCGCCTGTCATGGAAGATATCAGCAGCGGCGCACCCATTTTTTTCTGCAAAAAATTAGTACTTATATCGATTTCATCATAGTTTAATTCTGGCAAACAAGCATGGATAAACCGATACCGTTCCAATCCATTAGTAACTTCGTTAAATTGCACATTTCGATCGAGACAAATACGTAAATGATCTGCTTTTCTGGTCTGCGTTTCTGTCATAGTTCAATATTTGTAATTTCTAAGTTATAGTTCAACGTTCGGTACTTTTATTAACTCTACAGCGTCTCTGCCATCGATACTTTGGAGAAAAACCTTAACTTGTTCTTCTTTAGCAGTCGGTAGCTGTTTGCCTGTAAAATCCGGGTGAATCGGCAATTCCCGATGACCGCGATCGACCAATACAGCCAACCAAATCGCTTCCGGTCTACCATACTCGCTGAGTGCATTCAGTGCGGCGCGAACTGTTCTGCCTTTGTAGATTACATCGTCTACCAGCACAATAGTTTTGCCAGAAATATCGAACGGTATTTCTGTTTTAGCAGGTGTCCGCAAACCAATGCGATCGAGATCGTCTCGATAAAAAGTGATGTCCAGCGCACCCACAGGCACTTCCTCTTGTTCGAGCAATTCAATCTGATGGGCCATCAGCTGCGCCAGGGGAAAGCCTCTGGTCTGAACTCCCAATAAACCTAGTTTAGATAGGTCACGAGCTTTTTCAATCACTTGGGAGGTCATACGGGTGAGAGTGCGCCGTAACTCTTGTGCTGATAGAATTTCGACGATTTGGGAAGGCATAGGGAAGAAGGGG
>NZ_JACJPW010000073.1 GCF_014696265.1 Aerosakkonema funiforme FACHB-1375
AAGTAGAAAATGTACATAATACTTCCCCCACTTCCCCACTCCCCCCATCCCCCGCTCCCCCGCTCTTCTCTAGTCCCTAACTATAACCTCGCGCTGTCCCGATCGCAACAAAATCCAGCCGATCGCAGCTACCAATGCACCAACAACAAGAAATCCCATATCCCAAGCCAATTGATTGGGGCCGGGTTTAACATGATGAATACCCAAAATTTGGTGATTTATCAGACCTTCAACAACATTAAACGACCCCGCACCGATCAGCAATGAACCACCAAAAACCTTTAATGATAGAGGAACGTTGCTATTAGAACTGGCACGCCACAGAAACCCAATTCCAACAGCTGTGAGAACATACATACCAGCATGAAATAAACCGTCCCAGCGTGTGTTCGCTTCTACATCAGAGATGCTATCGGTAGGCAGAACATTTGTCAGCATATGATGCCATTGCAGGATTTGGTGAAATACAATCCCATCAAAAAATCCGGCAGCACCCATACCGATCGACACACCCGCAGCAATCAAGCTTCCCAGTTGGTTTTGTTGTTTATCCATACCAATCCTCCTATTATAGATAGGGACTAGGGGCTAGGGGCTAGGGACTAGGGGAAGAAGTGTTTAGAATCAAGGGTTTGGTGGAATTCAGAATGCCTTAACTGCCGATTCGGTTGCTATAACTAATCCCTTTTTTACCATAAAGCCGAAACAGCCAAAAAAATTTTCTGAATTTGAAGCTCCGTCCGATCATTGCGGAGCAAATCCAAAATCCAAAATCCAAAATCCAAAATCCAAAATCTTAGTTCTGACGCTTATTGTTGCGGCTCTAGGGCTTTTTTCGGATCGGATGGTTCTAGGACAGAACCGTATAGCTCGACGAATCTTTTAAAGAGCAACATTGTTTCGCGATCGGAAACAGTATTGGGATTGAACAATCGGGATAGATTTTTTTCAGCTATCTTCTGTAAATAAGGCAGGTCTTCAAACAGAGTCAAACAAGATGCGAAGTGCAAAAGTATTTGCAACAACGGTTTTGGCCAGTTGAGATTGCTGTAAATATCTATACAGAATTGATGTTCGCGATCGTTGATAGGAAAGACATAAAACATGACAATGATTCTCTTATCCCCGTTTACGGGGATGTTGAGTTCAACCGTGTAGGGAGTATGGAGGATTAAGAGTACCTCAACTATCGGTTGTCTCCAAATCCGCAAAGCGTTGAATGGCGAATCTAAGATGGTTTGAAATTTGATCGCGCCACCGAGCGCTGTAGGCTGGAAATCGGTCACTTTAATAACCTTCAAGTTATTTAAGCTAAAATTGTGAATTGATTCCAAATGTTTTAAGTTCAACAAGTGATAAATTTGGCACAAATGGGGAAATGGCAAAATGTATTCCTGGCTGATCGTGTGCTGATACGGTAACTCAAACTTTCTGGTCTGAATCGGACATAAACCAAGTTTGCGATCGCCAGCATTTCCCTCAACACCGCCACTAAAGCTTTCCTCTGGCTTCAAATACAGCCAACTCAAAAAGAACAGAGACGCTGTAAATACCTGCATCAGGTCTATAGCAGATAAATAGCCATCAGCAATTGAAGCAAGACTTCTATCGGTGATTCCAAATAGCCAAGACGGGATACCTATGAGCCAAAGACCGTTTCTGAGATTAGCTATTATAGCATAAATCTCTACAGATTGTTTGTTATTCATAAAGGAGATTTGTTTACTAAGTTGCTTTTTAGCAGATGGTAACAATGGCTTAAACAATAGATAAAAAAAATATCCTGGGAGTTCAGAAAGTAAAAGTTAAACAGTTAGTTAATTTCTAACTCAAGAGTGAGGTTGTTTTACTTAACGCTGCCAAACTCCCAGAGAACATTACCTTGGAGAGCCATGTCTTACGCTTACAACAAAAATAACAAATAATATTTATAGAGACTTCTATCGCAAGTTTAGATTTACTTTATATCAAAAGTATAAATACAAGGTTAAGCGCCTATCTCCAAATATATAAATAATCTCTCTTTTCATCTAATTGTTAAATTTGCGACAGCCAAAAAACTAGCTACCAGGTTTATTGTAAAATTCGGGGATGTCACCATAACCGAAATTAAAAATTTAATTATAATAATAAATATATTATTTACATCTATCTAAAGTGAAGTATAAATAGAATACGGTGACGAATTTCGGTGCTGTTTTTATTCTCGATCGCTTTAAGAGAAGGCTTGTTCCTATAGACAGACGAGCAGATAAGCTTGCAGATATAGATTGTAGGGATAGGCTGTTAATGCCTGAGCGATCTGAGCGGAGTGAAATCTGGTGGAGCCAGATCGCGATCGCAACAAAATTGGAGGAGAGTAAACAGCATGAGTTTATTGTCAGTAGATGAAATCAAAACACTGGTAGAACAACCAAAGGGATTGTCCGTTTCCATATATATGCCTACATACCGAGGGGGAGCAGAATTGCAACAAAATCCCATCCGGTTTAAAAATGCCATACGAAAGGCAGAAGAACTTTTAGTCGAAAATGGTCTCAGCGACAGAGAAGCATTAAAATTTTTACAGCCCGCCCAAGAAGAACTCGATCGCGGCGATTTTTGGGAACAACAAGACAATGGTTTGGCAATTTTTATTGCTGATGGAGTATTGCATTACTACCGCTTGCCGGTAAATTTTGATGACTTAGTTGTAGTCACCGAGCATTTTCATCTCAAACCGCTAATGCGCCTGCTGACTGGCGATGGGCAGTTTTACATTTTGGAGATCGCTCAAAAGCAAATCAGGTTCCTAGAATGCACGCGCTTCAGCGCCAAGGAAGTCGAGTTGGAAGACGTACCGAAAAATATGGACGAAGCTCTCCAATATGACGAGACTGCTAAAGACGGTCAGCACCGTATCGCTACATCAAAAGGAGGAACTAACAATTCTTTCCAGCAGCCAGGTACTTTTCACGGACAGGGAAGTCCGGACAAGGATAATATCAAGCGGGATCTCCTGCAATTCTTCTACGCAGTCGATCGTGGATTGCAGAAATATCTCAACGGTAAAAAAGCACCTTTGGTGTTATCGGGAGTAGAGTATCTATTTCCAATTTACCGACAAGCAAATAGCTACCAGCATCTAGTTGAAGAAGGTATTACTGGCAACAATAAAATACTCACTCCGGAAGAGTTACACGCGCTAGCATTGCCAATTGTTGAACCGATATTTTTACAGTCACAGCAACAGGCGATCGAACACTACAAAGAACTGACAAGCACCGGCAAAACTTGCACTGATGTTAAAGAAGCTGTTCCAGCCGCTTATTTCGGTCGAGTCGAGGAATTGTTTGTGGCGGTAGGCGTGCAGCAGTGGGGAAATTTCGATCCCGATACGAACACAGTTTATATGCACCCCGAACCGGAAAAAGGCGATCGAGATTTATTGGATGCAGCGGCAATTCAAACACTTTTGAACGGCGGTACTGTCTATGCAGTCGAACCGGATAAAGTACCTGATGAAGCGCCGTTAGCAGCTGTGTTTCGATATTAATCAATCGGTCATGGTTAATGATTCATTATCGATCGCCATTAACCATGAACCATTAACTATCCAAGGGAGATAACGAAATGGAAATGACGACAACAAATACTACCAACCAACAGGAAACGTCTGGCAACGTCACTGATGCAGAGCGTTGGACATCGTTAATCGGTGGTGGCGCACTCGTACTTTACGGTTTGTCGCAACGCTCTCTTAGAGGTGCGTTAATGGCAGTTGCTGGTGGGGGT
The DNA here is from genome assembly GCF_014696265.1 of Aerosakkonema funiforme FACHB-1375. Classification (GTDB taxonomy): domain Bacteria; phylum Cyanobacteriota; class Cyanobacteriia; order Cyanobacteriales; family Aerosakkonemataceae; genus Aerosakkonema; species Aerosakkonema funiforme_A. The sequence goes on from NZ_JACJPW010000073.1 coordinate 3,775, forward strand.
TTAGTTTATCGCGGCGTAACCGCACAAACGGGTATTCAGGAAGCAACAGGCATGAATCAAAGCATTAAAGTTGAAAAGACGGTAACTATCAATAAATCGCCTGAAGAACTCTATCGCTTCTGGCACAATTTTGAGAATTTGCCTCGCTTTATGAAGCATCTAAAACACGTAAAAGTATACGATGAAAAACGCTCCCACTGGATTGCCAGCGCACCTATGGGTAATAGCGTGGAATGGGATGCAGAAATCATCAACGACCAACAAAACAAGTTAATTGCCTGGGCTTCAGTTGAAGGTGCAGATATCGATAATTCCGGTTTTGTGCGCTTTCAACCCGCACCTGCCGATCGCGGTACTGAAGTGAAAGTTGTGATGGAATACAATCCGCCTGGTGGTGTGCTGGGATCTGCGATCGCCAAACTTTTCGGTGAAGAACCGGAACAGCAAATCGGAGACGATCTGCGCCGCTTTAAGCAATTGATGGAAGCTGGTGAAATTGCCACCACAGAAGGTCAAACTTCTTGTCGTCAGTAATTGACAAGCAAAAAAATTCCCGTACATAGAAACCCGGTTTCTTAAAGAAACCGGGTTTCTGCGTTGTACTTTATCTGAGTTTAAGTTGTAGCGTGCATCAGACCCCTGAATTTTGGATCTCATCAGTAATTTTATCGCTAGTGACGCACCCTACTTAATTTAACAAGCAACTTGAAAAGCTGCTTAATTGCCGCCTGAAGTGACAGATTTATGGTGTTGGTGGCTATCTTCTGGCTTGGGACGCCATTGCCCATCTTCACCTGGTTCGTATTCTTGCTTGACGCTGTTCCAAGCAACATTCATAGCGGCTTCTTCGCTCATACCGTCTTCACTGGCGCTATTGTATGCTGCCAGAAAAATTTGCTGGGCACCTTGATTTAGCTGTTGTTGTACTTCCGAAGGTAAATCTTGTAGTTGTTTTTGAGACATTAACCCGCTCCTAGTTTTATTTCCGTCTGGGATCATCGTAAAAAGCTCAACAAACAAGTTCCTCTTTCTGGAAGGTAGTATGTATTATTTACCCATCTATCTCAGGGATAAACAATGAGTTAAGCGATTTCGTATCCAGTAATACAAATAGGACTTACGCAAAGAAACCGGGTTTCTAGATCGTCATTTTTACCTTCTTACCGAGTGGCATCTGTGTCGCTTATAAATTAATCGTCTCAATTTAAAAAATGGGTTTAATCAGACTTAAGGGTGAAAGCATCTTTGGGTGCGATCGCAAATCCGACAAAAGTAGGAAGATTTTTAAATTTATATTAACGGGCAATCTTTCGGGGCAAAGATGAGGAAGATACCCAAGTTTCCCGGCTTTATGCAGTGGGCGTTCCGGCGAACTTTCGCGATGAAAGATATGCGTCGGGGTTAGGGCGTCGGGCGTCGGGCGTCGGGGGAGTTGCTATGGTTGTGGGTTTAGCCCTTGCAAAGCCAAACCCAACGATTTCTCTGCTAACCAGTTGGGTTTTGTTCCTGGAAACCTTTTTAGATTTTGGATTGTCAATTATTCAATCCAAAATCTAAAATCTAAAATTTTGTCATCGGGACAGTTTCCGATCGAAACGAAAAGCCCTCACTGCAAGACAGCGAGGGAGGTTCGGTTGAAACAGAGCGCTCGGTGATTAAACTGCTAACTTTAGAATCTCTTTTTTTGAAAAGAAGACCATGAGCGATTATTTAGATGAGAATGGCAGTCATACCTAATTTGAGGCTGGTGCTTCTTCAAAACCTCCTCAATTAAGTCATTTATTCTATTAATTCTATGTTTAAGGCATTCCGGGTCAATCGCGGCCCAAATAATAGCTCTGTTAGTTTTACTCATTTGTGTTGGCCAACACAAAATATATGTGATTTCAATTACATATTTCGCTAAAAATAGTTTGACAGCCTCTTACTTAGGGTAGAGAAGACATAAAAATAACCCGATCGCAGTAGTTTGCATACAAAATTTATTAACTATTTCATCTATCTAAAGAGTGATAAAATCAAAACAGTAGGGGTGAGGTTCCGCCGCCTCTACCCAGTTCTCAACGAGAAATACGAAAAACCCAAATTCATTCGTACTCAGTAACAAAATTTGAATAAAGTAAAAACTTATACTAATGTTAAATGATAAGCTTATTCCAAAAGCTTCTTCGATAGGATGGCAAAAGATATGCAACTGCTTCAGCTTTAAAGTTGCTTTAAATTGTATGAAACCGGACTTGCCATTCAAACCCACACAAGCGCGTCGCACTTGGACTCCTAATTTCGTTCTGGTTTTGAGTCTGGTGCTGACTGCGATCGCCAGCTACTACGTCTCCGCAATGACAAGAGCTAAAGACGAGCTCCGGTTTGAAAATGCAGTCCAGCGCACCCAGAACGACATTCAAAAACGTTTGGACACTTACATCACTCTGCTGCGTACAGGTAGTGGGTTATTTGCTGCTTCCGAGCAAGTTAGCCGCGATGAATTTCGTGCCTATATCGATCGCCTCGAACTCCGCCGCACTTACCCAGGAATTCAGGGAATCGGTTTCTCAGTGCGAGTATCCCCCTCAGAAAAAGATCGCCTCATAGCGGATATGCGTAAGCAAGGAGTAAAAAATTTTACGATAAGACCGCAATACAAACGTGCCGAATATCACTCGATTATTTATCTGGAACCGTTAGATCGGCGAAATCAAGCTGCGATCGGTTTTGATATGTTCGCCGAACCGATCCGCCGCGCTGCAATGGAACGGGCACGGGACACTGACTCACCCGCAGCATCCGGTAAAGTAATCTTGGTTCAGGAAATCGACAAACACAAGCAAGCTGGCTTCCTAATTTATGTGCCTGTTTATCGCAATGGCACAACACGCAACACAGTCGCGCAGCGTCGAGCCGCATTGCAGGGTTTTATCTACAGTCCTTTTCGTGCGGATGATTTAATGGCGGGAATTTTCAGCAACGAAGAATTTCCCTTCTTGGACTTTCAAATTTATGACGGAACTGCTCCCGACGCGAAAAACCTGTTGCACTCCTCAGATAGTAAGAGTGATTTCCAGCACAGATTTTACCGACCTCGCTTTACCACCACGATAAAGATAGATATCGCCGGACGCCCTTGGACTATTGTTTTCACTTCCCGACCGGAACTCGATCGCCTTTCCGAAACAAGGCTGATGCCTTACATCGCCGTTGTGGGTGTGTCGATCGGTTTGATACTGTTCGCTGTCACGCGCAGTCAAGTTCGCGCCCGCATTGCCGCAGAAAGTTTAGCGGTTGACTTGCGCGATTCGGAACGAGCGCTCAAACAAAGCGAGGAAAGATTTCGGCAACTGACTGAAAAAGTCCGCATCATTCCTTGGGAGGCAGATGCTATGACTGGGAGATTCACTTATGTTGGGCCTCAAACAGTGGATATCCTTGGCTATGCGCTAGAAGATTGGTACACCGATAACTTTTGGGAAAAACACATTTACTCAGAAGATCGAGAGTGGGCGATCGAGTTTTGTCAAAATGGCACAGTTTCTCAGGAAAACTACGAATTTGAATACAGAATGTTGGCAGCGGATGGAGACATTGTATGGTTACTCGATCTCGTGAATGTCGTGCGAGATGAAAATGGGCCGAAACTGCTGCGCGGCATTATGATCGACATTACCGATCGCAAGTTGGTAGAGGCAGAACGCACCCGACTTCTAGAACGCGAACAGGCAGATCGCGCTGAGGCGGAGGCGGCAAACCGTATGAAGGATGAGTTTCTGGCAACGCTTTCCCACGAGTTGCGAACGCCTCTGAATGCAATGGTGGGATGGACGACTTTACTGCGAACTCGAAAGTTTGACGAAGCTACTACTGCCCGTGCTTTGGAGACAATCGATCGCAATACAAAGGCACTTTCCCAACTGATTGAAGATCTGTTGGATGTCTCGCGCATTATGACGGGCAAGTTCCGCTTTGATTTACGTGCGGTCAATCTGGCTGCTACGATCGAGGCTGCTATTGATGCGGTGCGATCGGCTGCGGAAGCAAAAAATATTATCATTAATTCGGTATTTGAAGACCGATTTTGTTTAGTATCTGGCGATCCTACTCGCTTGCAGCAAATTGTCTGGAATTTGCTTACGAATGCAATTAAGTTCACACCCAAGGGAGGGCAGGTTGAGGTTCATCTCGATCGCCATAACTCGAATGCACAAATAACTGTGATCGATACCGGTCAAGGCATTTCTCCTGAATTTTTACCTCATATTTTTGAACGCTTCCGTCAAGCTGATGCCAGTATCACTCGCAAACACGGCGGTCTTGGCTTAGGGCTGGCAATTGTTCGCCATCTAGTCGAATTGCATGGCGGAACTATTCGCGCTGAAAGTCCAGGAGAAGGACAGGGAGCAAAGTTTATCGTGACTCTACCGTTTAGGGCGATTAGCGACTTATCCCAAGTTTCCGAAGTTGCGAGTTCGGATCGGCAAGATATACTTAGCGATCGAAACGAGAATGTAGCGATCGACAAATCTTTATTCCTAAATAATTTATCCGTGCTTGTTGTTGATGATGAACCCGATGCACGCGAGTTGGTGACTGCTGTACTGGAAAAAAGCGGCGCTAAAGTAACAGCAGTGGGATCGGCTAAAGAAGCTTTTGCGATAATTACTGAGGCTGCTGGTGGTAGAAGACCGGATATTCTAATTAGCGATATCGGGATGCCAGAAGAAGATGGATATACTTTAATCCGCAAGATTAGGGCGCTTAAGCCAGATCGAGGCGGACAAATTCCCGCTATAGCGCTCACAGCATATGCTAGAGCAGAGGAACGAGCAAGAGCGATCGCTGCCGGTTTTCACATCCACATACCAAAACCTGTCATACCAGAAGAATTGATTGCAGTAGTTGCCAACCTGCTAGGGGCTAGGGGTTAGGGGCTAGGGATTAGGGAAGAGGGAAGAGGGAAGAGAGAAGAGGGAGAGGGAAGAGGAAGAGGGAGAGGGAAGAGGGAGAGGGAAGAGGGAAGAGGGAAGAGAGAACAATATTAATTCTCCCACTCTTCCCCTAGTCCCTAACCCCTAACCCCTAGCGATCGCAAAGCACCTTATCCTTTTGACTGACATTTTGATTAGTTTGCAAATAATTACGTGCCAAATTGCAACTTTTAGTTAAAAGATCTTCGAGGTTGAAATTCCAGAGAATTACCTTGTTATCGGAACTTGCAGAAGCAAGCATCTGACCGTCCGGCGACCAAGATAAACTCCTTACTTCACCTTGATGATTTTTCAAACTTCTCAGCAGGCTACCGTCAATGTGCCAAAGTCTCACCATTTTGTCTGTACTGGCTGTTGCCAGTGTTTGACCGTCAGGACTGAAACTGACGCTGGTGACTTTACCTCTATGCCTTAAAATACTCAGTAAAGTGCCTTCAATTTGCCAAAGTTTTACAGTTCCGTCCGCACTAGCAGAGGCAAGCATATGACTGTCGGGACTGAAACTTATGCTTGTTACCGAACTGCTGTGTCCTTGCAAATCTCTTTCCCACACACCGTCGCGACTCCAAAGTTTGACGGTGCCATCCGCATCGGCGGAGGCAAGTGTTCTGCCGGTAAAACTCCAATTTACGCAGGTTACCCAACCGCGATGTCCTGCTAAGTTTTTGACTGCTTGACTGTTCAATTTCCAAAGTTTAACGGTGCCATCTGCACTAGCAGAAGCGAGTGTTTTGCCGTCTGGGTTAAAACTTATGTTTGTTACTTTATCGTGATGTCCATTGAAAATTTTGAATGGGCGAGTTTCACTCACAGCTTTGCCGTTTGTGTGCCAAAGTTTGATTGTGCGATCGTCGCTAGCTGCGGCAAGTATTTGACCGTCAGGGCTGAAATTTAAGCTGTTAATTTTAGCGCTAGCAAGATTAAATGTAGCGAGTGCTTTGCCATCGCTTTGCCAAAGTTCGATCGCTCCATTATCGCTCGCCGCAGCGAGCATAAAAGTTTTTGCTTGTTTTCCCCCCAATTTTTGAGGGCTAAAGGTTATGAAAGTTATTTTACTGCTATTTTCCGGCAAGCGATCGGGCTGTTTTAGCGAGTAGATTGCTTGATTGAGGGCGAGTAAAACTCTCATCCGAGTATCCGAGTTAATTCCAAATGGCAATTTTTGCACTCTTTTGCCTGCGCGGATGCTTTCTATTAAGGCATCCCATTTTTTGTTAGATTCCAACAGTGCTTCTGAATATAAGCTGATGGCGTTAATTTCGGTGTTTCTGCGATCGCTCCATATTTTTAGCCAAACTATCTCGGCGATTAAGGTGAAGAATAACACTAAAACTACGAGCGCTCTGATATTAATTGCCACTCGCATTTGGCGCTCGTGTTTGAGTTTGGCTTCAGTTAATTTTCGGCGCTCTTGCTCTTTACTCAGTTCGGCAAGTAAATCTTTTTCTCTACTCAGTCGCTCAATTTCAGTCCGACTTTGTTGTTCTCGATCGCGCAATTCTGCTAGGGCTGATTCTTGGCTGGCTGCGAGGAATTGATAATCGCGATCGCTCAAGCTTTTGCCTGTCGCCCAATTGAGTGCTTCTTGCAATGCTTGCCCTCGCAACAATCGCGATTCATCTTGACAGTTGGATGTTAACCATGCTAATAATGCTGCGCCATGAGGACGCAAGTCGGAAAAAGCTTTTTCAACCCAATTTAAGTTAAAAATTGCTTCGTAAATGCGATTGTAAACTCTTAATTTACCAGCACGCATAACCACCAAACCCGATAGTCTCAGTTGCGCTTGTTCGGGTGTGTCATCGGCGGGAATTTCTCCCTCTTCTAATATTTTTTGATAAAGTCCCAGCAATCTGCCGGCGCGTTGTTGATTGGAGAGGATGCGATCGCGTATCGTTTTTATATGTGCTGGTTCATCGTGGGATTCCCAATTTTCGATAATATAAAATTTTACTAATTCGGTAATTGTCGCGGGTTCATTGTTGATAGTTGATTGTACTACTAATTTACAAAGTTTTTGCGATAGAAACGGCTGTCCGCCTGTCCATTCCAATATCTCTTTTAAAATTTCTTGAGAATTGTCTAATTTTTCTACCAATCCTTTGGCTAGGGGTTGAGCTTCGTGCAGTGCAAAACCATTTAATTCGATCGCACGACCGATATTAAACGGCGTGCGAGTCGGATCGGAAATTAAATCGCTGGGCGTAGCGACTCCCAACAAAGCAAATGTAAGCCGCTGGTATTTTGATTTTTGGGCACGTTTGTTGTGGCAGGATCTAATCAGGGCAAAAAAGTCGTCTAGAGGTTCTTTGAAACTGAGGACGCTATCAATTTCATCGATAAAAATTACGATATTTTCAGTAACTTTTACCAGCAGCACTTCTTCTATCAATTCACCTAAACGTTGGACTGGGGGAATTAATTCGCGATCGCGCCACCAGTTCATAAACTCCATCGTGTTAAACAAATTGAAATTTGTCAAGAGTTTGTAGGCGACACCTCCATACCATTTTTCCAAAGAAACTTGCTGACTGCCAATATCTGAAAGGTCGATCGTAGCGCAGGCGACGCCTTCAGCTTTTAGTCTTTGCATCGTGCGTACCAGCAAGCTAGACTTACCCATTTGTCGAGAATTGAGTACATAGCAAAATTCTCCTTTTTTCAGTCCTTCATATAAGTCATTGTCAGCTTTTCGCACCACATAAGTTGGTGCATCTACTGGTAAACTTCCGCCGATTTGATATTGGTATTTTTTTGGCATATAAATAAATTTTAAATTTGAGAGTTTAGATTGAGATATGAGTGCTAAAGGCATTATATTAGGAGTTAAGCAAAAAAACCCGGTTTCTCTGAAAAATCGTGGGTTTAACAGCTAAAGATATCCGAAGAAACCTGGTTTCTAGCGCCAGGGTAATTTCTGTATATAAGAAAAGCGATCGCCCTTGGTTTCCTTGAGCGTAAGATAAGAGCGATCGCATCCTACCCATGCTTAATAAATCTGTTTTACATTGCCATTATTTTCTTCTCCCACAATCGCACCAATCCCCTCCAAAGTCGATGGAATACTGCGCGGATCGACAAACATCACCTTGCTGCTTCCACTGCTACCAATCTTGATACCCATTTCCAGATAATTTTGCGCCAGTAAAAACTGCAAAGACTTGGTAGCATTGGGATCGGCATTTAACTTTTTGCCAATAATTTCCATCGCCGCCGCCACACCTTGCGCCTTTAAAACTTGCTCTTTTTGTTGCGCTTCCGCTGACAAAATCGCTGCTTTTTGCCGCGCTTCAGCTTCAATCAGTTGTGCTTCAGCTTCCCCTCTGGCTGCATTAATTACCGCTTCTCTTTCCCCTTCCGATGTAAGAATAGCAGCTTGTTTTTTCCGTTCCGCAGACATCTGCAATTCCATCGCACCTTGCACAGTTTTAGAAGGAACAATTTCCCGCAATTCCACCCTCGTCACCTTCACACCCCAAGGTTCGGTGGCTGTATCTAAATCTCGCAACAAACTTTTGTTGATTGCAGTGCGTGCGGTGAAGGTTTCATTCAGTTCAAGGTTACCCATTTCTGAGCGAATTTGAGTTACCACCAAATTCACAATTGCTGCTTGCAGATTTTGCACTTTGTAATAAGCTTTCTCAATGTTAATAATCCGCCAGTAAACCACCGCATCTACACTAATGGAAACGTTATCGCGGGTAATACAAGTTTGAGGACTGATTTCTAAAACCTTTTCTCGCGTAGTTTCTTTGAAAACCACTTGCGACAGAAAAGGAGTAATGAAATTCAAACCCGGTTCTAATTTTTTGCCATCATATCTACCGAGAAATTCGACTAATGCTTCATCGCCTTGATTGATAATTTTGATACTACCAGCGAGAGTTGCTGTACCTGTAATTGCCATAAATGCCAGCCACATTAAATAATCCATGATTAATCTCCTTTTTGTGTGTCTGAGAGGCGAGAAACCGGGTTTCTCATCCTGACATTACCAAGCTTTTTGGGTGAATAACTAAAGAAACCCGGTTTCTTTTAGCCTTGTCTAAGAATTGAACATTGTTTCGGGAGCGACAATCAAAGTATTGCCTTCTCGGTGTAAAACGTAAACTTTTTGATTGGATGCGATCGCACCTGTTTTATCCGCACATCGCGCTTGCCAAAAACAACCTTCATAGAGAACTTGTCCGTTTTCTCCCGGCAAAATATCGGTCACAGTTTTTGCTTCTGTTGCATCGGGAATGACAAACTTTTTACGCTTGATTAAGGTGGGACGCACCCAGATAATACAAGCAAAACATACGCCCATCCAGTACAGAATTTGGATGCCAAAATCTTCGTACATGATGATGTTCCAATCGATTCCCAGTCTTACGGTCATTTGCCATACCACAATTGATGTAATAAAGGCGCTTGCTGCCATAGACAAGGCAATAAATTTATATTGAGAAGGCAATTTTTTGGCAAGTAAAAATTCACTGGTAGTGAGAATAACTCCCGCAATTAACCAAAACCAAGGTGGAGTGATGATAAAGTTGCGATCGCTCGTTATTTGTGCCAGCAACCAGATTGGGTAAAAGTCCACAATTCCATAACCTCCTACTGAAAAATCTTTTTAGGTACGACAATTAAAGTGTTGCCTTCGCGACGCAAAACATAAACTTTTTGGTTGGGTGGAATCGCCTCGATATGATCGTCACAACTCGCCTGCCAAACAGAACCTTCATAAAGTACCTCTCCAGTTTGTGCTGGTGTAATTTCTGTTATAGTTCTGGCTTCGGTTGCGTCTTTAATAACTTTATTTCTCTGTTTTAGAAACATCGGACGTATCCAAATAACGCAAGCCGTAGATACTCCCATCCAATACAAAATTTGAAAATTAAACGGCGGAACTCTGTTTGCTCGAAACAAAAACAGCGCTAAAAGAAAAGCGCAAATTCCTGTTGTTAACGGCACGAATCGAAAGCTTTTTGCGAAAGTTTTTGGTAAAAATAACTCAGTTAAGCAAAGACTCATACTAACTGCTAGCCAGAACAACGCTAAACTTAACTGCGATCCGATCCAGGTAAAGCTAGGCAACACATTAACCTCCCGCTAAGTTCATCCATATTCACCAAACCTTTGCTATTTTCTATTTAGACAGATGTTTTATTGAGTTCTTGACTGACTTGTTCGAGAATTCATCGACTTCTCATCGACTTTGGACACTTTTTCCAGCGGCATTCCCAGAAACTTCCGAATCAGATTAATGGTTTCTAGTTTTTGTGCGATCGACTTAATTCCCAAGTTTAGAGTTACGCTTTCACCAGATGCCAAAAAAATTGCAATTTCATAATCACTTGCATCATGATGCTGCCATCCATTTGATTGAAGTTGGACATCTAAAATATCCGCCATAAAATACCAACTCACCTTGGTTTTAAGCAAGCCGCGTCGCTGGATGCTTAAGCTGTTGTAGTCTTTATCAAAATGATATATAATCACCCGTCCAGGCCAAATCAGCACGAAAGCGCTTGCGATTAGGTTGAATATAATAAAAAATGGCATCCACAAGAAATTCATGAACGGGCTAAGTTGCCAGTAGATTAGCAGAACGATCGAAAAGGTGCCTAATATCCAGCCAGTTGTACCAAGCCAAAGGTAATAAGGTCGATACCGCAATTTCAGTTGAGTTTTTGTATTTTCTAGGATAACCATAGTTTTATTTTCCTATTTTCGTAAATTAGAGAATAGAGAAACCGGGTTGATTAGCTTGTGAAATTGCTATAAATAAGCTGGTTGAATAAACTCGGTTTCTCTATAATTACGAGCAAGTTTATCAACGGGCGTTTACCCGCACATCAGAAGAGTCGATCGCGTGCGCTGATGCGGTTATCGGAGCTAAAATTTCTGCATCTTTTGATGCGGGTATTGCCAAACGCCATACTCTGATACCGCCTTCTAAAACAATCAAATTCAAATCTGTTTTTTCCAATTCTTTGTAGGCTTTAATCGAACGCGGCCCAGATGTACAATAAAGTACGATTGTTGGCTGAATATGATTTTTTTGCACATACTTTTGTGCCATAACGCGAATCTGATGCACGCCAAAACCACTTTGAATATCTGTTAGCGGTACAAGTGGACTATTACCGATGCGATCTTCGGCGTATTCTTCTGGCGATCGCACATCAATCAAAATCGCATTTTTTAATTTTCCCTGCTTCAATTCGGAAAGGGTTATTTTTTTGGCACTCAAACTGGCGATAAAAGTTGGCACATCCATATAATTAACCATTGCTGCTACAGTAACTGAACTAACACCTAGAATACTGAGAGAAAGAATGATAGATAAAGGACGCAAATAACGCAAAATACCGTTCTTTGATGGAGAGATTTTCATTTTCGTCACAAAATTTTAACTGTTATTGCTTTTCATCAAAACCACTGTTGATTTTGCATCATGTAATAGGCGATCGCCACAATCGGAAATGAGCCTACTTGCATTGACATGACGGTACTTGCAAGACTGGGACGTTTTTCGCGGAGATTGCGTGCGATCGCAAAACCTTTCGCCACAAAACCAAAGATAAATCCAATCAGTAATATCCCTGCTGTCACTGCATAAAGCACATTGCGCTCGGCGGAAGCACTTATCGATTCCACCATTACTGAACTGGCAACGCCTAATCCCATAAAGAATAGATAAACCAATAAAATAAACATCCGTTGGCTAATATTTTTTAAGTACCCTGTGCGCTGACAAAACGAGAGGCACATCGCCGCAGATATAGCCGAGCTAATTATAGATATCGGGAAAAATAGACTGAAAAAAGATGCGTAACTGACAAAGCAAGCTAGCAAGTAAAATATGTTTGCTAAAGTCGTAAATCCACAAGCTTTCAAGTAAGGAATCGATTCTCGTTTGTGCAAAATATAAGCTTCGATGAGAATGATGGTAAGCAGAGGGATTCCATAGCCATAAAATGATACGATCGCCGGCAGTACAAACAGCAGAGAACCAAACTCAAAATTGCTCATACGATAAGAACCACAAGCTGCTGCTGGTAAAGCCAGAATCAGTACTAAGTAGACACCGCCTAACGTAACTTTGATTAAGGATTGCCAATTTTTAGGAGTTACATTTCCGCCTGATTTGCGAATTGCCAGTGCAGAACTATTCATGGTAACGATCGATGAATCAATTCTGTTGTTAAGCTGCATGGCTATTGTCCAAACTCTTGATATTTTCTATTTAGACGGATGCTTGACTGAGTTCTTGACCGACTTCTTCGAGATCTCATCGACTTCTCATCGACTTTCGGTGAGGCTGGCATTTAAGATGTGAGAAGTGTATTTTCTGATGGCGCAGCAATGCCGCGATCGCTAAAAGTTCGCCCCCAGTGCATTCCTACAGTCAAGTCGTCTCTTCTGAGAAACGGCTTTCCCAGTCAAAAAGTCCTCGCCGAGAATTTAGGGATAGCTCAATCCACCGTCAGCAACTTCCTCAATGGCAGACCTGTCGATTATGCGAATTTCCAGGAAATTTGTCATGTTTTGGGGCAAGAGTGGCGAAATATAGCGGATTTTTCCGATAAATCCGATGATGATGAAATACCGCAGCTTAATGCTAAAGTTGCGATTAGCGATCGCACTGAAGACTTCCGCCTCGCCCAGCAGTTGCAGCAAGCTTTGAGTGCTGCGGGACACGAAGTTTTCATGGCCAAAAAAAATCACCCGCCAGAAGAATATTTAAAGGTCTGCGATTACTTGGTATTGTTGTTGTCTTTTGAATCTGCTGTCAGCGAAATCCTATTGGAAGAGGTGCGCGTCGCCAAGGAATTAACAAATCGCAGAGAGCAAGCAGGCAAGAGCAACTATTTAGCTCAAAAACCAGCAATTTTACCGATATGGCTGGATTTATCGCCGAAAAGCCTTTCAAAAGCGATGCCCCTACCGTTTGATTTGTGGCAACTTTTGCAACAAAGTCAGCCGTGGCAATGGCGCGGTGACGAGGATACTTCGACCGTAGTATCCGAAATTCTCAGTGTAGTGGCACAAGGACGCAGCTCTCTGAGTAGCGATCGCGAATTAGCCGTCAACTGGGCCACGGAAGAAACGGGAGATTGGGGACTGAGTATTGACAAAAGCGAAAATCTCCCCCACTCCCTCACTCCAGGTCTCCCCCCTTCTCCTCCTCTACCGGTCGCCGCACCAGAAATACCAGAAGGGCAAGTGCGAGGTGAATCTAGCTTTTATATCGATCGTCCTCCCATCGAAACGCGCTGTTACGAGACGATCTCCCAACCAGGGGCGCTCATCCGCATCAAAGCGCCCAGACAGATGGGTAAAACTTCTCTGATGGCGAGGATTTTGGCGCGAGCAGAAAAACAAGGCTCTCGCACGATCGCCTTAAGTCTTCAGTTAGCAAATAAACGGGTTTTTACCAATTCCGATACATTTTTGCAGTGGTTTTGTGCCAGCATCGGACAAGAGTTGGGAATGCTGGAACACTTGAGTAAAGCTTGGGAATTAGCAGATATTATTGGTAGCAACCTGTGTTGCAAAGCTTATTTTGAACAGTGCTTGCTATCAGAGGTTTCGACTTCTTTAACTTTAGGTTTGGATGAAGTCGATCGCGTATTTGAATCCCCAGAAATTGCCGATGACTTTTTTGGTTTGTTGCGAGCGTTGCACGAAGAAGCCAAACGACGCGAAATCTGGCAAAAATTTCGCTTAATAGTAGTACATTCCACCGAAGTTTACATTCCATTGGATATCAATAAATCGCCTTTTAATGTGGGATTGCCCATAGATTTACCGGAGTTTAACTGGCAGCAAATGCAAGAATTGGCGAGACGGCACGGACTAGATTGGAATGCCCAGCAAGTAGAAAAATTAATGAATTTAGTAGGAGGACATCCCTATTTAGTTCGACTGGCTATGTATCATATTGCCCGTGAAGATGTCACTTTAGATCGAGTGGTGGAAGAAGCTGCCACAGAAGCGGGAATTTATAGCGATCATCTACGGCGACATTTGTGGAATTTAGAAAAATATCCAGATTTGTTAGAAGCGATGAAAGAGGTTGTGACTGCTTCAGCAGGAGTGCGATTGCGATCGGAATTAGCGTTTAAATTAAACAGTATGGGTCTGGTAAAGCTGGATGGCAATAATTGCACTGCCAGATGCCGTTTGTACGAGCAATATTTTCGCGATCGACTCAGTGAAGAAGGGGTTAGGGACTAGGGACTAGGGACTAGGGGAAAAGGGGAAAAGGAGAAAAGGGGAAAAGGGAAAGATTTATTCTTCTACTCACCCGCTCACCCGCTCACCCGCTCCCCCTAGCCCTTAGCCCCTAACCCCTAATCCCTTATTTTTGACTTACTGAATTAGCAACTAGCTGACCAACTTTGGGATCGTACAGGCGCAGGTAATTCCAGTAATTGCTAAACACTTGCTTCACGTATTCTTTAGTTTCCGGAAAAGGAATGTTTTCGATAAATTCATCCGGATCGGTAAATTCTTTCTGTTTGAGCCATTTGGATACATTACCCGAACCGGCATTGTAACTAGCCAATGCGAAGGCAGAGTTATTGGTATATTTTTGGTGAGTTTCAAACAAAAGCCATGTGCCCAGATTAACGTTGTCGTCAGGATTTTCCAAGTTATATTCCTTGAGGTTGATTATTCTGGCTACTGAAGCTGCAACTCCCGGTATCACCTGCATTAAGCCAACAGCACCGGCAGAAGATTTAATATTCGGCATAAATCGGGATTCCTGGCGGATGAGGCTAACCACTAGCAAAGGATTGATCTCGCGTTTTTTCGTCCAAGTTTCGATAATTTCTTGGTACGGAAAAGGATATAGAGCGTACCAGAAAATCGGTTGTTGCTTAAGAGAGTTGAATTCAGCTATATCGGCTGGCTCTTCTCGGTCTTCTAGCGTCGCCACTTCAGAAATTCCCGATAAATAATCCCCTGCTGCCATTTTCAGGAGACCATCGGTAAATTGTTGGGCTACCGTTGGTTTGAGTCTGTTTTTAAATTCCGCTTGCCAGAGTGCCCAAGCATCTCGATCTTGCGCCAGCTGATATAGTTCTTTCAATGAATCAGAGCCAGTTGGCAGTAAAGGGCGTTCGGCGAGGAGCGCTAGTTGAGGCGTCATCTCCCTCACGGTATTAAAGTTTCCCACATCCCAACCCAGGAAGGTGGCAGAACGCCAAGCATAGTAAGATTGCGGGTATTGTGCCACAACCCGCTCAAAAATTGCTTTCGCTTGCTGTTTCTGTCCGAGTCGCATGGCCCATTTGCCTGCCCAAAAACCTGCCTCGCGAGCATTTTCGCTGTTGGGGCTTTGGGTGAGGATTGGCTCGGCCCATTGGAGTGCCGCCTGGTAATCTCCAGCATCTGCCTTGGCTTTGGCAATTTTCCACCGATATTGTGCAGCTGCATCGGAATTGGCATACTTGGTGAGCAATAATTGGCGAGTTTCGGCTGCGGCGCGGGCATTATTGAGATTGTCTAAAGCTTCGGCTTTTACTAGCAGCGCTTCCGGGGCAGAGTCGGGAAATTGTTCGATCGCACGCTCCAGATAAGGCACCGCCTCTATCGAGGGTTCTATTTTGCCGATCTCAACTAGGGCGGTGCCGGTTTCTTTGGCTTTGGAGAAGTCGCTCACCATTTTTTTATAGGCGAGATTGGCGTCTTTCTGCTTCTGGGCTAGCTGGAGTCCCCTGGCGACAAGGTAGGCGTTGTGGGGTGTGGGGGGCGCTTTGGCATAAGCGGCGCTGGCTTGGCCGTATTTTTTGTCGTTCCAGTAGCCTTGAGCGATCGCTTCCCAGTCTTCTGGCTTGAGGGGGTCAACCGGTTTTCCGTCTACCATCCCAGGTAGGGCGAGCAACTTATCCAGCACCTCGCTGATTCCTGGGGTGTCGGAGGCATACTTTGCCAGCAACAACATCAAATCTCTCTGATTGGGTTTCTCTTTGAGCCACAAGCGTGCCATTTCCAGGGTACGGGGATGGCTGGGGTATTTGGCGATCGCTATGTCCCAATCGTTTCGTTTCGTCTTGCCCAGCCCCACCAGAGCTTCTGGCATCAAGGGAGTGTCGGGATAGTATTTGAGCAAATTCTCCCATTCGGCAGTTGCTTTATCTCGATCGCCCATGACTTGATAAGCTTGGGCGCGTTTGGCGATCGCCTGCGCCCCCAGAAGAGAGTAGTCGCACTCCAATCCTTCTAACAAGTCCAGCGCTTTTTGTCCCTGCTGCTGTTGGATCAGATCTGATGCCAGCAGATAACGGGCTCTAGCACCCTCGCGGGAGCCGTCCCCGTTGGCGATCGCTTCTAATTCAGCTACCCGTTTCTCCGGCTGCATCAGCGCCAGCGAGAAAACCCTCTTTTCGCTTTGATATCCCGTCGTTTCGCGGCTTTTTTTGGAGAACAGACACGCGATCGTTCTTCGCGCTAGCCCCCGACCGTATCTTGCTTCTAACAGGGGTACTGCAACCAGCACCACACACAGCCCGACACTGAGAACAGTTGCAATTTGTTGTCTGTCTTGCTTCTGCCTTGATAGATTGTAACGGGACTTTAAACCTGAACTTTTTCTCATAGAGCCTCGTGGCGACAGAAATCCATCTGTTTTTTTAGATAGTTGAGCCAGAGTCAGCAACCCTGTCTGGAATTTACGGCTCGCAGGCTCAACAAGGAAACTGCGAACAACACAGGGATATACGGATATATCAATGGGATGGAAATCCCTGCATCTGCGAAGTCCGGGTTGTACGACTGTGGGCTGGGATCGCCTACTTCCCCTTGATGGCGGGGCGGGGATCGCTTATTTAAACCCTACAAGTTTAACAACAGAAAGGAAAGAGGCTAGTGCCGTTACGCGGAAGTCATTCGATCGTGACTACCAACCGATCGCAATACTTCTTAGTTCCTCCATATCCAGATAATCGACGGCAAATGCTTGCCTTAGCAGATCCGGAGGAATAAACTCGTCATACTTGTGTAATTTGAGCGCTTCTTGCGGATTTACCAAATCTTCTGCCTTAATTTGCCGCTGACAAAGCTCAACAATAGCATCTCGAATATCTTCCGGTCGGCTTTTCCCAACTTTTAAGGTTAAAAAATAAGGTGGCGAACCGCCAATACTTCTCATATCTAAATACTCCCGACCAAACACATTTAGCAATCTTTCTAGCGTGCGATAAGCCACAGTACCCATCCACGGAAAAATACAGCAACTCTTACCTTCTAACGATAAAATATTACTTTTATTCAATGCCGCATTTCTAGCTAATTGACGAACCGCCTTTAGTCTTTCCTTCGCACCCGTTTGCAAATAGCTATACTCAACATCCTCAAACAGAACCTGTCGCATTCTTTGCAAAATGCGGGTGTGAATATTAGCGCTACTGCTACCGCGCCAAGCAATACTCGCCATTCCCTCAACTTGCTTTACCCAAAGCGTTTTTGCTTTTGGCTCAATATCCAAAACTTCCCAAGTCCGACCCGCCAAAGTAAACTGCCCTCCCACAGACGGCGGCATAATGATGCTGCCAATTTCCATCGAGTCATCCCTGACGATGTACTCTTTCTGTTCGGCAAAGACAGCGTAAAAATGGAAAGAACGCACAATTTTTTCCGCACTTGAACCTACAATTAACTCACCTTGTTCTGTTTGCTCAATGTGATCGATATCGATTAGGTAACGCAAGAATTGTCGGAAATCATCTTTGGAAATAGCGCTAAAGCTGGGCAAAGTCAAAACGCGATCGGCAAGCGCAGCTGGTGAAAGTTCCCCCGCTGCTGTTAAAATACTCATCGTTTGGTGATACAGCAAACTCAAAGGATACTGCGTGGGTTCGATCGGTTCAATCCATCTTTCTTCTAAATAAAGTTGAATAATGGCAATACATTGTAGCAATTGCCAGGGAATTTGTTCTGGCAACGATTCTTCATCGGATAGTTCTTCTTCAGTGCAAATAAAGCGCATATCGGCGGGGTCACCTCGTCTGCCAGTACGTCCCAATCTCTGCAAAAAGCTGGATACTGAAAAAGGTGCGTTAAGCTGAATTACTCGCTGTAATTGACCCAGGTCTATTCCCATTTCTAAAGTGACTGTGGCAGCCGTGACAGCCGGGGTATTTGCTTCGCGCATTGCCTCCTCAGCAGCTTCGCGCAATTTGGCAGAAATGCTGCCGTGATGGACGTGATAAATATCCGGCAACCCTTCCGCGTAGGCAATCTGACGCACATTAGAAATAACCGATTCTGTCTCGGCGCGATTGTTAGTAAAAATCAGACATTTGCGAGATTTGGTAAGGTTGAAAATGTATCTGTAATGGGGACTTTCGTAGAAATCCTCAAAGAAACCCGGTTTCTTAGAGAAACCGGGTTTCTCGGAGGGTTTCTGAGTATAGAAATGTTCTAAAGCCAAGTGAACTGTACGCTGTCTATCGTTAATATTAGCAGTAATAACTGGATTTTCAGTTTCGGCACGCAGCCATTCTTCAGCTGACGAATAATCGCCAAGCGTTGCTGACAAACCAATTCGGCGGGGCGTGTTTTTCACAAATTTCGATAACCGCGCTAACTGACAGAGAATCTGACAACCGCGTTCAGATCCCATGAAGGCATGGATTTCATCAATGATGATAAACCGCAAGTCATTGAACAGGCGAGTCAGTTCGGGAGGTTTTTTGTTAATCAGCAAACTTTCTAAAGATTCGGGGGTAATTTGTAGAACGCCTTGGGGATTTTTGAGCATCATTTCTTTGCGACTTCGCAATACATCACCGTGCCAAGCCCAAACGGGAATATCTGCTTCTTTCAAAAGGTCGTTGAGTCGATCGAATTGGTCATTGATCAGCGCTTTAATCGGGCCAATGTATAAAACGCCGATGCTTGTGGCGGGTTTTTCGTGCAATAATGTCACCACTGGCAGAAAAGCTGCTTCGGTTTTGCCGGAAGCTGTTGCAGCGGCAATTAATAGGTGAGCGTCTGTTTCAAAGATAACTCGGCAGGCTTCGATTTGGACTGCTCTTAATTCGCTCCAACCGTTGTTGTAGATGTATTCTTGGATGAATGGTGCTAGACGGGAAAAAGGACTCATAAATTTTAGATTCTGGATTTACTTATTTCTCACCTTTTCTCGCTCCCAGGTTCTACCTGGGAGCGAAATTTTCGAGGCTCTGCCTTGTTTATTAAAATGAAATTCGATATGAATTTCACCAATTAAACTTAACCTAATGTAATGATATAATAATAAATTAAATATCATAGATGAGTATCATATTTATTGTTAGATTCAGTAATCTTACGGTAGCAGAGGCAAAGAGGTATTAGCTAAATAAATTACAAACCTCTGAAGTGCGACAAATGACAGGTCTGGGATTGGGTGATATTCCACAAGAAACGCTGCGCGATCGCTACCAAGTGCAACGGGAACTGGGCAAAAAAGCGGGACGACGAACCCTGCTAGCACGCGACCTCGAAACGCGAGAATTAGCAGTGGTTAAATTATTGTTATTTGATAATAACTTTGGCTGGGATGATTTGAAGTTGTTTGAAAGAGAAGCCGAAACTCTCAAAGCACTCTCTCACCCTGGAATTCCCCGCTACCTAGACTATTTTGAAATAGATTCACCAAATATTAAAGGATTTGCTTTAGTACAAAGTTATATTCAAGCACAATCTCTAGAAGAACAACTGAGAGCGGGACGTAGCTTCAGCGAAGTAGAAGTTAAGCAACTAGCTAAAGGTATTTTAGAAATTTTAACTTATCTGCACGGGCGACAGCCGCCAGTAATTCACCGCGATATTAAACCTAGCAATATTTTATTAACTAATCGCTCTGGTAATAGTGTCGGTCAGGTTTATTTGGTAGATTTTGGCTCGGTGCAAACTCTGGCCTCTAAAAGAGGTGGTACTATGACTGTAGTGGGAACTTACGGTTATATGCCGCCGGAACAATTTAGCGGTAGGGCAACTCCTGCTTCTGACCTTTATAGTGTGGGAGCTACTTTAATTTATCTGGTAACTGGTCAACATCCAACCGATTTACCTCAAACAGATTTACGAATTGAATTTGAACGAGCAGCTAATATTAGCCTTGGTTTGACTGATTGGCTAAAATGGATGACAGAACCGATTTCAAGTAAACGTTTGGCTTCTGCACAAGAGGCTTTGCAAGCTTTAGATAAAACGAAAAATGCTACGCATAAAAAGAGCGATCGGGTAATCACTAAAAAGCCTCCTGGCAGTAAAGTTATTTTGAATAAAACCGCTAATTTATTAGAAATTATTATTTTACCAGCAGGTTTTTTTTCAGTTTTTAATCAAAGTATATTAGCAAGTATAATTGTATTTCCACTTATTGCTGGATTAGCTTTACTACCTATAGCTATGCTAATAATCGAAACAGGAACTTTATTTTTAAAGATAGGATTAATTTCACTTGTATTAGCTGTATTAGCTTTAGTAGTCTCCGGTATTTGGAATATATTGATGGCAACCTTCGGCCAAATGCGGCTATCGATCGATCATCAGGAAATTTCTTTGCATTACAATTTGTTTGGAATTAGGCGTTATAATCCGTCCCCAAGTTCAAGACAAAATATTACTCATATAGAGCGAAGACAAGACATTTATCTTAACCTTGAGCGTAACCCATATTTGATAATTTGGTCTGAGATGAAAAAGTACGAACTTTCTACTAAAAATGCTTTCCCTCTCACTACACCAGAGATTGAGTGGTTAGCTCAAGAACTCAGCGACTGGCTGGGCTTACCGATTACTAGAGATTAATATTATTTCCACGAAATAGTCGAGAAATTGAGCTTGTTTATCAAGTACGAAACTTAGAGGTTAATTTGGCGAACTCAACGGAGACTATAACCAAAATTTTCCATTCTAAAGGAGTATGCCGATCGACATAATATAACAAGCGTACTCTACTGTTTAATATGCCAAAAAATAGAAGTACCGATCGCGATCGAACTTTATAATTTAAAAATGGTAAATTGTTTGGTTGACTAAATTATGGACTTTAACTACAAATGGAAAAATGGCCGTCCGCCAACTCAAGATGAAGCCGCAAGCAGCCCATCTTTGCTAGATGAAAGTCAGTTTGACAGCGAAAGCGATCGCAAACTAGCAGAAGAAAATGCACGCAGGTATTTAGGCGTACCGATAACGATTCCAGATGATGAAAAATCTGTACTGCCTCGTGCTGTTCCTGATGGAGAACAAGCAGACATTAATAAGGTATAACCTTAGCTAAAGCACTTTTGGTTGAGTTTGGTAAAAGAGCGATCGTCTAAATTTCCCCCTATAAATTCCACAATACCTGAAAGCTCACGACTTAGTAGCACCCGCTTGTTTTAATAGTTCAATAATCTCGGCGTGTTTTCCAGCTTTGCGCTCCTAATTTCCATCGCTAACGCCCCACTGAAATTTCATGGCATAAATCTCAGTCAGCAAGTCAGATACTTGAATACTGGAGTCACCAATTGCTAAATCCCGATCGAGAATTTGTCGAGCAGTTGCCAAAGCTTGCGATCCTGTAGTATCGCCTGTATGGAATACCAAACGATTTATCTGTGCAAGACGAGCAGCGAGGAGTTGCAAAAGAGCCATTAAGACTCGATTACCTCCATAAGCTCCACATCCCCAAAAACCAGTGTGAATAATAACAATTGGCTCTTGACGTTCTAAGTGAGATTCAATTCTGGCTGCTGAAAATCCAGTGAATGCCGTTGTCAGCACATACTCAATATCTTCATAACTGTAATAGCCATAACCTCCTGGAGGAGCTTCCATCGCAATAATATTAGTTATGGTAGGTGGATCGATCGGTTTTGTTGCTAGTCTTATCGCATCAGCTGTAGCTCGTGCAAAGTTATTACCATAAAGTCCAAAAGGTCGTCCATGTTCTGCATCTGCATTAGTTGCGATCGCACACCGCCGTTCAACACCGCGAATCACGACAGGTGTTGGTTCTCCATTCTCTACAGTTAGTGGTTCGATCTTGGCACTTAGCAAAGCCTCTCGAAGCGAACCTAGAGCAGGATGTTCGGCAACTTGCATCTCATCCTGAGCAAATAATCCTCCCCCGTATGCACAAAAAAGATCGGAATGGGCGAAATTAAGATACCACTCAACTTGGTTACTGTTGTGATTTGATGGCTCGTAATTAAAGTGACCCTTTTGCTCCTCAAACTCTGTTTCATAGTTTGGGAAAAGAGAAACTGGCGATAATGGCATTGCACGCCATCGTGAGAATACCAACTCACCATTGTGTACAGAACCGGGAGGGCAGGCGATTTGGTAAACAATCTTTTTGTTGTTGTTATGTAGCTTTGGTGGATGGGATTCTATGAGATGTTGGGCGTTGAAGGTGTAGCGACAAATTAAGTTTTCTGAAAAATCATTCATCATTTTTAACTCTCAGAAATACTTTCCCCATTATACCATCATGTATGAAACAATAATGCTTAAATTTATTGACTTTCATTGTTTCAATTTGATGTTACTATATTTCGAGGTTATTTTGGCCAATAAAAGGTGCAAACTCGCACCGTGAAACCAGGAATGAAAGACATCCTGCGTAGATTTTTCAACGTATCGCTGCGTTTAAAATCGCGAAATTACGTGGATTATTCAGTACAAAAAAGCTATCTTTTTTAATCAAATCACCAGTGCATATAACTGGCAAACGCTGCTCATAAGCTTTAATTGCTAGGTTGTATTCTGGTTGCCTTAGCTCAACATTGATTCTGCGGAGTTTTCCCACAACAACTCCCATCAGGGTGACAATCCCAGTAGAATTAAATTCTTCTATTTCAATTACCATTCCCTGAATTTCTATATTGGAAGCGCTGGTGAGCAAATCGCTTAAAATATCAAGTTGAGAACGCTTTTCTACTACCTCTAGCGTTGAAAGAGCATCACTCATACGAGCTGCATAATCTCCCAAACTTTTCAGATTAGGTAACAAAATTTCAAATTCATCTACATCATCCTTTTTATAAAGCCAAATAGTAGCATTATCCAAAAACGAGCCATCTTCATACCAGCCGTGGGTTTGCAAGTAAGCAGCCAATTGGCTGGGTTCTATAGTTTTAAGAGTTTCGCTATCTCGTACTGTTACTTTCATGGTTGACTTCCTTGACTAATAAGTTGCATTAAGGACTGAAGGGCTGAGACTGTAAATAGGTTACTTCTGGGTAAGGAAACTGTCACCGTTGCCGTGTTTTGTGTCTGAGGCATTCCTCGGAGTGACAGCCAATACGCGCAATACCTTATACAAAGTTCTTGTTCGGACTGTTGTATCCAGTCAGCTAAATTTTCGGGGAGTAAAACTACAACTAAGATTCGCGGAATGGCAAAGTTATCCATTCTCAATTCATCGTAGTTTTTCAGCTTGAGAGGGTATCTAACATAGCTGTCGTCGAGAACATCCCTTGAAGTAGATTTTAACTGCAATTCTAGCCGAGGCGATCGAATACGTCCTGTTCCACCCCTAGCAGCAATCCCCCAGTCTACGCTATCATCGTCTACCGCTGGCTTGTAGAGAGAATAGCCTGCTACTGATGCCACAGCCTGTAAATAAGCATTACTGAACTGTTCTTTTTGCTGGTTGATGTCCACGCGGCGCTGCACCTCTACCACTTTTGCCAAACTCTACGCTAGGGTGCCAGGGAAAGCACCCTACAGGTAAAATTAATATCACAAAGTAAACTCAGCAACTTCGCCATCTTCATCCCCATTAGATTTTTTTACAGCCGAGGAAAGCTGCAAACCAGTACCGTGAATTATTTGCTCGAAAGACATTTCTGAATTCTGTTGCAGGATATTCAAAACACTCAAAAAATCTCGCACAATTTCTCCCGGCGTTAGCAAGGCATTCGCACCCAAGCGACTAATCACTTCTTGCAAAAATTCATCAAATTCCCGGTTTGTCAGTTTCTTTTCGCTACCGTAGTGAGTGGCGTGAACATCAGCCAAACGTTGCAAAAGCTGCAATATTTCTGGCTGAGTTAAAGTTTCCAATTGTATAACCGGGCCAGAATTATCCTGCAAACCCGCTTTCACAAAACGGCTTTTGGCTGTGCGTCTAGTCCATGCGGGATCGTTGAAAAGTCCTCGTTTTGGATCTTCCAAAAACTTAGGCGTTCCACCTACAATAATACCAAGGTGTTCCGCTCTCCCCTGCATGGTGTCGTTAAACATTGCCAGTAGTTTGTCGTAGTTATTCTGTCGCGAAACTGCATTGCTTATCTTCCATAAATGCACGGCTTCATCAATTAGCATCAACAGTCCTTTGTAGCCAATATCGGCAGCAAATTTGGCAACCAGTTTGACGTAATCGTACCAGGTATCGTCGTCAATAATTACCCGCACTCCCAGCGCCGCTTTGGCTTCTGTTTTGGTGGCGAATTCCCCGCGCAGCCAACGCAGTGCGGCGTCTTTTTTATCTTTGTCATCCAATCGGTAGCCGCGCCAATAGTTACTCACAACTGTGGCAAAGTCAAATCCGTGAACTAAACCTTCAATATTTTTTACTGCTGCCAAAATTGTCGATTCCACTTGGTCATCGAAGCCGGTATCGTTTGGTCGCATTCCGCTAGTTTCGGCAACTTTAGTTTGAATGCTGCTAATCCATTTTTCTAAAATTAATCCTAAAGCACCGCCGTTGGGATGAGTTTTGGTGGCGATGTTTCGCATTAATTCCCGATAGCTGGCTACGCCTTGACCGTCTGTTGCTGCTAGTCGGCGTTCTGGGGATAAGTCAACATCAGCTACTACAAAACCCTGTTCCATTGCGTGATTGCGAATCAGTTGCAGCAGAAAACTTTTGCCGGAACCGTAGCGTCCGACAACGAAGCGAAATGCTGCACCGCCAGCGGCTATGTTTTCTAGGTCTTGTAATAGTGCTGCCATTTCTTTTTCGCGACCGACAGCAATATGTTCGAGTCCAATTCTAGGGACGACTCCCGCACTTAAGGAACTGAGTAAGGTAGTGGAAACTCGTTTGGGAATTTTCAATTTTGCCATATGTTTTAGATTAGGTGCTAGTTGTAGGGTGCGTTAAAGATAGTGTAACGCACCGCCAATTTGTTTGAATGGTGGGTTACGGTTTGCACCTAACCCACCTTACTAATTGTTTATTCCTTGGGTTTGAGAATCACCCTAATATTTGCCAAATACTCGGTTTCGGGAATTACAGGAAAAAGCGATCCTTGTTCGATAATTATATCGCCAATTGTAGCTATAGCGCGTTCGTTGATGGCATCAATTAACAATTCTGGCATGGTTATGTAGGATTCGGCGATTTTTTTAATTTCTGCGTTGGGATTTTCTAACTCTACTATTGCTTTGAGTACCTGAAGCTCTGAGTTTGTCAATTGTGCCACAAAGTCTATCCATTCGTCAGGGATTGTTGCAGATGGTTCGGCGTCGGTTTCTGTCTGGGTTGTTTCGGTTTGCGATGCGACTGTTTGTAGTTGTAACTCGCTTTCTATTTTGTGTTTTTCTGCAAGCAGCGATCGCAAACTCAAATCCAACTCTTCTTTCTGTTGTTCCAGGTGGTAAAGTTGCGTCTCCCATTGGTGAACTTCTTCTTCGAGAAGCTGTCTTTGTTCGCTCAGATAAACTAATTCGCGATCGAGCTGCTGCTTATACCTTTGTTGTTCTCCCGTTTGCACGTACAGCTGATTCAACTGTCTTTTCAAAAAACTTATTTGAATCTCTGTTCTCTGCTGTTCCGCTGCCATCAATTCCAGGTAATCGTACAGCTCGATTCCCCAATTTTCCAATTGGCGAATTTCTACCTCTAGAGCGGTGACAACACGTTTTCGCCGTATTCTCTGCTGCCAGTTTACGGCGATCGTTCCACAATAACTAGCGGGTACAGCTATTAAAGCTGCCAGAAATGCTGCTTTGATATCTTGCTTCAAAAGCAGGCTAAGAACAAAACTCACACAGAAGGCGACTGAAACCAGAAGCCACCGATTTTTTAACATAGCTAATTGCCGATCGTCTGGTGGCGCGAGCCTCAACTTTGCAACTACAAAACGCTGTAGTTCGGGTTATTCCGTATCGCTGCTATAAAAGGAGCATTGAGCCAACGCATCGATACCTTTCGCGTGTGATTGATAAAGGAAAACTCTCTCAACCTGGAACCATTCTCCCTCTTTCAAAACGCAATCCCCAACTCTGGGGATAATCTTGTAGGATTTTATCCACTCTTTATCTTCATCAGGTGCGCCATTGTTTTTATGTTCAAAGGATGCGTAGTAGACAAAATGAATTAAATATGTATCCATGTGGCAATTGAGTTTGTACAAACGCTGGCAGTCAAAAAAACTGCTCGGACTAAAACATTATTATCAAATTACAACAAATTTTACACCACGATGCCGACTTCCTCTGTGCTAGGCTTGTTTCGGTAGATGTGTCCGTATCTTAACATTCTCCCGGTGTACGCGGAAATGAATCACATTAGCTTAGTATGACATCCCCATTTTCCCGCAAACATCCCTTTTTTAACTATCGAGTCGCCCTGCTGCTTAGCATCATCCCTATCTTTGTGGTGGGTTTGACCTGTGAATTCTACTCTGGGCCGGGACAGGAGTGGCTTAACAATTATTGTGGAGATTTTTTATACCAAATATTTTTGATTCTGCTGCTGACTTTGGTCTGGCCACAAGCCGACCCCGTTTGGACTGCTTTGGGGGTTTTCATTTTTAATAGTGCGATCGAATTTCTCCAGCTGTGGAAACCCCCGTTTTTACAAGCGCTCCGAGCCACTTTGTTTGGGCGTCTGTTTCTGGGTTATTCTTTTGTGTGGGAAGATTTTCTGTTTTATGCAATAGGATGTATGCTGGGTTTTCTCTGGGTGCGTAAACTGAAAGTGGAGGTGCTGCGATCGAAAAATCACCCATCCACTCCCAGAAGCAACTAATTTTGATCGAACTGATGAAGCCATTTGATTACACCTTGGACTTTAAAAACATCGACTTTCGCGCTGACCCCGAACTTTATCGAGTTGGCAAAGGCGAGCAAGGAGTACTTTTGGTAGAACCGTACAAAGGAGAAATTCTGCCTCACTGGCGATTCAAAACACCTGAGCTTGCTAGGGAATCTGCCGACAAAATCTACCAGATGTTTTTAGAGTATCTCGATAAAGATGATTTTGTCGGCGCAGATATGGCGCGAAAATTTCTACAGATGGGTTATACGCGATCGCGCCGATATGCGAATCACAAAAGCGGTCGAAAATACAAGCAAAACCCCCAAAAAGAAACTTCCCCAGCCGCACAACTTCAAGCCAGAAAAAACCTATTGCCAAATGAACCCGATCCGGTAAAAGCTGAGTCAGCCGCAATCTTTAAAGAAAAATGGATGCAGGCAAAAACAAACGAGAAATATCTCCAGCTTCTAGAAAAACACAAACAGATACACGAATCGGATTAAATACTAAAGACAGGGGAAGTTATTATCCAAAATTCGCTGCGATAATCGGTTTTATAACAACCGCCAGGGCGGTTAGGGCATCCTAAAACGCCAGATCCAATTCACAGCAAGCATTTGATTTTGACTTTTGACTTTTGACTTTTGACTTTTGACCGAAAAAAAGGGGTTTCAAGCCTCCCATTTCACGGGGAATCATCAAAAAAATTTTTCTTTCAAGCTCCGTCCTTTTAAGGCGGAGCTAATCCAAAATCCTCTCTTGCGAAGGTGGGCATCGTGACGGGAACCGCCAAGACGCCCACTTCGCGCAAAATCCAAAATCCAAAATCGGGTGACTTTTGCTATACCTCTTCCTGCTGCCACTGCCGCAAAATGTCAAAACCATTAAAACCTCTGTAGTTTAGATAATTGAGCAATTTCGCTTTAGTTTTCGGATCGATTTTGTGAAAATCATCAATGTGGTATTTCCGCATCGCTTTAGCTTTCAACTGCGCCAAATCGCTCGTTTTGCCATCTTCTTTTTCTTCGACTTCGGAATGCCATACTTGCTCAAACACATCACTAGGAATTCCTTTTTCCAAGCATTTACGCTTGATAGCGGCTTTCCCGTATTTGCCTTGAGATGAAGCAATTAAGCTGACGACTAAGCGAGTATCCGACTGGTAATCTTTTTCTTGTAATTCCTGGATAGCATCTGCGATCGCACTCTCATCAAACCCCTTTTCTTTCCCTTTCCTGTGCAGCTCGTAAGCGCTGTAATCTCGCCGGGACAAAAGTTTTAAAAAGTACTCGTTGCAATTCATTTCTTGCACTCTCTTTATTAGACAAAACTTCTTGTGTAGAGACTCACTCCCTTTCCTAATTTAACATAACAATCTCACTAAATCCGGGTTTTATATATTAAAAAATACGTCGAATCCCCGCTTATCCCACTTTGAAAAAGTAGTTATGACTTTTGCGTAACTCCTAACTAACCTGTGGTAAAATGCCCCAGGAGGATATCTAAAATGAACAATACAATCTCAGACATAGCAGTAAAGACGATCGACGGCACCGACAAGAAACTCGGCGATTACGCGGGAAACGTCCTGCTCTTAGTCAATGTCGCTTCTAAATGCGGCTACACACCCCAATATGCGGGACTGGAAAACCTCAACCAAAAATACAAACAATCCGGACTACGCATTCTGGGATTTCCCTGTAACGATTTTGGGGCGCAGGAACCCGGTAGCAACGCCGAAATTATGAGCTTTTGCACGAAAAATTACGGCGTCACATTTGAAATGTTCGACAAAGTTAACGCTATTGGAGATAAAAAGCATCCGCTTTACGATCGACTCACCAAAGCAGTTAATCCACCCGGAGATGTTTCTTGGAACTTTGAGAAATTCCTGGTCAGCAAGCAAGGAGAAATAGTAGCGCGTTTCCGCAGCAGCGTCAAGCCAGATGCACCGGAATTGATCGCAGCAATTGAGCGGGAATTAGCCAAATAATAGAGGACAAAAATAGTCATGCGCGTTGCGATCGTTGGTTGCGGTTATGTGGGTTATGCTGTAGCCCGTTACTGGCGTCAAGAATTGGGTTTATTTGTCACCGCAACCACAACCACTCCCGATCGAGTGGCAAAACTGGAAGAAGTAGCCCAAAAAGTTGCCGTAGTCAACGGTAATGATGCAGCGAATCTAAAATCGGTGCTGCAAGATGTGGAAGTTGTGCTTTTAAGCGTTGGCGCTAAAAGCGCGAACCTGTATGAAGAAACTTATCTGCACACCGCCAAAACCATAGTTTCCGCACTCAAAGAAATTCCCACTGTGCGTCAGCTTATTTATACCGGGAGTTATTCGGTTTACGGTGACAAAAGTGGGGAATGGGTAGATGAATCATCACCCCTTGCACCTGCCAATCAAAATGGTGAAATTCTCGCTCAAACTGAGCAAGTTTTGCTATCTGCATCCGATCGAAACACGAGCGTTTGTATCCTCAGATTGGGCGGAATCTATGGGCCTGGTAGGGAACTGCTAAAGATATTTGGACGAGTCCCAGGTACAACTCGTCCGGGTAATGGCGATGATATCACAAATTGGATTCATCTCGATGATATTGTAGGGGCGATCGAATTTGCCAGAAAGCACCAACTGCAAGGTATTTACAACCTAGTCGATGATGCACATCTGCCCAGTCGAGAACTGCTCGATCGCTTGTTTACACAGCACAATTTACCCCCAGTTACATGGGATGCTTCCCAGAAAAGCGCCCGCCCTTATAACGCACGGGTGTCGAATCAAAAGCTCAAAACGGCGGGTTATCAGTTGATTCAACCCCAGATGATTTTCTAGAAAGTTCGGAAAGTCAAGCCGCCCTCCCCGATACGGGGAGGTTATTCTTCCACGTTCATTGACTAATTCACTATATAGTTATATGCTTAAATAAGCACTGTAAATTTTCCTAACTAGCTGGAAACGCTCTATGGGGTTGCCTACTCTTAGCCATCCCATAGAACACAACTTTCAATATTCACCAAAGTACAAGCTGTTGTGTCGGTTTAGACATGACCTCATTGGTGCTTGCTTCAAGCACTTTGTTCGAGGTTTTGAGTATCGACGCTTGTTCGGTATCCGTTCAGACAACCATCAAAAATTCAGGAGCATAAAAAATGGAAAACAGCTTTCCCGTAGAAAGTCCTTCAATGTCTCGCCGCCAGTTGCTCAATTTTATGACTGGTGCTGTTATCGCCACTACTGCTTCCGCCGCACTTTATCCTGTAGGAAAATACTTTATCCCACCAGTAGAAAGCGGTGAAGGTGGAGCTATCCTTGCTAAGGATATATTGGGTAATGCGATTCCAGCCAGCCAAATTTTAGCAGAACCTGCCGACACTCGCGCTTTAGTTGCGGGGTTAGCTGGGGAACCCACTTACTTAACTGTTAAACCTGACGGCACTCTCGACAGCGTGGGAATTGTGAATAACTGCACTCATTTGGGTTGCACCTTTCCTTGGAACGCAATCGATCGACAATTTCAATGTCCCTGCCACGGTTCGCGCTATAGTTCTGATGGTTCTGTAGTCAGAGGGCCAGCTCCTCTCCCTCTCAAATTGGTTCGGGTTGCTGTGAAAGACAATAGCATTTGGAT
Source organism: Aerosakkonema funiforme FACHB-1375 (assembly GCF_014696265.1). GTDB lineage: Bacteria > Cyanobacteriota > Cyanobacteriia > Cyanobacteriales > Aerosakkonemataceae > Aerosakkonema > Aerosakkonema funiforme_A. The sequence goes on from NZ_JACJPW010000073.1 coordinate 34,353, forward strand.
ATCTCCTTGGACGGAAATAGACCCCCGAACTGGGGAAACGCCTTGGTGGGTTTAGTAATTTTTGCAAAATTAAACGTAGGTGGGCAGTACGCACCAAAATAGCTGTAGCCCTCGAACACAGATCTGGTACTGCCCAGCCTGCAAATTATCTTTGGTTTATTGACGCCCACTTACTTAATAGCGTCAGCATTTTGACGCTTAGGTGCAGGCTGCTAAGTTCTATGTAGTAATATAATGAATAAGTCATAAAATTAAAAAAACATTATTAGCCCCAAGTACTTCTCTATGGCTAGCAATTCCTTGAAAAAGCGATCGCAATCCGCACCCCCCTCGCAACAACGCCAAATGTCAAAACTATCCCCAGATGCTTTAGCCTACGTAGCAGACTTTTTCAAGGTGTTATCAGAAGTCAGTCGATTGCAAATTGTCTGCTGTCTCAAAACTGGGCCAAAAAACGTTACGCAAATTATCGAAGAAACCGGCTTAGGGCAAGCTAATGTCTCCAAGCATTTGAAGCTGTTAGCTCAAGGGGGGATAGTGACTCGCACGCAGGTGGGAGTCAGCGTCTACTATGAAATTTCTAATCCCTTCCTGTTTGAACTGTGCGATTTGGTGTGTGGCTCCTTGTTGGCACAAATTGAGAAAAAAAATCAGCACATAGAAGAACTCAAATTTTTCTAAAGAGAGTGTGCGAGCTAGAGGCATTTACTGTTATTGCTAGTGGAGCCGTCCTTTTAACAGAAGCTCCTAATCTAGTAGTATTTATCTAATACTTCTTTCCGAGCGAGCAAGAACGCCCAGCCATCAACCTGGCCAGCAACCAAGCCGAACCGGGAATTTCCCGACCGGTAGGTGCTTTTCAACTGAAAGCGGGTGCTATTCCGGTTGTTGTTTTCTGGGGGCCAGGTTACGAGGGTAATTCTTTCGAGGTTCTCGTTACACAAGGCAGAACGGCAAACTTAAATGAAGGGGAGGAATGTATTTTTGTGGTTATTAAAAACGAATTAATTCGATACAATTTCTATGATTGACTTTGCCCCTTGGGATGCACTACTGCGCCAGTATGTGGATACACAAGGTCGTGTAGACTATCAAGCTTGGAAAAGGGAAAAACCCCAAGCTCTTGCGGAGTGGTTAGCGAGTTTAGATCCACAAAACATTAAATTCGATGACAACCAAAATGTAGAATTAGCATTATGGATAAACCTCTACAATGCCTTGACAATTTCTACGATTTTGGAACGTTATCCGATAGATTCTATTCTGCCTAAGATTCTCGGTATACCCAACTGGCTTGCTTTCTTGTGGTTTTTCTATCGCCCAGCTTATCGCTTTTCAGGTCGGCGCTACAGCCTCTCTCAAATCGAGCATAAGATGCTGCGGAAAAAGTTTCAAGATCCGCGCATTCATTTTGCGATCGTCTGCGCTTCCATTGGCTGCCCTTTGTTGCGAAATAATGCTTATTGGCCGGAAACAGTACAACAGCAGTTAGATGAAGATGCTCGTCGGTTTATTAATAATCCCGATAAAGTTCGTTACGACTCCCAAACATCAACTCTTTACTGTAGCAAAATTTTTAAGTGGTATCGCCAAGATTTTCTCAAACTTGCTCGATCGGTGCAAGAGTATATTCGTTCTTACCTCGAAACCGATGTTCCTCTGACAGATGCGACATCCATAAGTTATCTCTACTATGATTGGAACCTGAATCAAATGGAAAAAAGGGGTTAGGGATTAGGGCGTCGGGGCTAGGGAAAGTCAATCATTCAAAAATTCCTCCTCTTCCCTCTCCCTCTTCTCTCCTCCCTCTTCCGTCCTCCCTCTTCCCTCTTCCCTAGCCCCTAACCCCTAACCCCTAGCCCCTAATTAACGAATTTCCTCATAAAACTGTTTCAAATATGTTGCCGAAGCACCAAAACCCCACAAAAAGCCAATATAAAGGTATATGGCAGTAGCTTTGAGAGCGCCCCAACGCGCTACGCGGCGATCGGAACTTTGCACGATGCGATTTACCAAGCGAATTTGACCCTTCTGCACCAGCTTGAGGCACAAATCTCCCTCTTCCATAATGGGAAGATTTTCGTCAAAGCCGCCACATTCCCAAAAGTCATTCCGGCGGCAAAACATGACTTGATCGCCAAATAAAAGTCGCAATCCCCTAAAAAATAGGTGCGGCTTGAACAGCAGGGGAGCGTAGTAAGTTTTGAGATAATTATGTAGAGATATCCACCATCTGGTTATATTTTGACCTACCATTATGGAAATAAATCCGCCACAGGCAATTTTTTTGTCTGCTAAAGTTGCCGCAATAACTGTTATCAAATCGTCGGGTACTCTGGTATCTGCGTGTAAAAAGCAAACGATATCTCCCGTTGCAGCTTTGGCTCCGCAATTCATCTGAATTGCGCGTCCGCGTTTGTCACAAGTAAGAAGGCGGACATTAGCTGCTTTGGCAATTTCAACAGTTTCATCTTCGCTGCCACCATCGACAACGAGTATTTCCCAAGCATTCGGCGAAAGGGCATTCAAGCAACGCAAGGTGCTACCCAAAGAGGCTGCTTCATTGAGTGTAGGAATAATGATGGAAACTTTTGACATTGGTAATTAAGAATCCTCCTCTGCCCCTGGGCTCCTCTGCCCCTCTGCTTTTTTGTAGCGGTATTGGGATTTTAGTAGTTTTCCCCAAATAGCATTATAGGGATGTACGAACTGTGTAGGACGATCGTCTTTAAAAATTGGTCGTCCTTCATTTGCCCATTGAAAGATACTACCTTGCAAATTATAAACGCGATCGAATCCGGTTTGTTGAAGTTGCTGGGCAATATTTGCGCTGCGATAACCGACAGAACAGTATACGACAATGGGGGTATCGCTGGAAATGTCTGGAAGTAAGGCTAAATTGGGTGCGATCGCATCTATTCGGCGAGCATTTTTGAGATGACTGACGGCGTATTCCGCCTCGCTGCGAGCATCAATGATAATTGGCTGCGTTTGGGCGCTATTTTCCAGCCAATTCGCCAATTCTTTGGTAGTTAACCAGCAAACATGGGGTTTTTTGTAGCCGATCGCAAATTTAAGCAGTTTAAAAACAAGCGATCGCCCAAGCAGAAACATTTTACTGCAAATATAGTCCATCATGCTATCGGGTAGACAAATAGGGTGAGCTTCAGTTCACCATATCGAATGAGGTGGAAGCTTTTCCCAAAACGCTACTTTAAAAATTAGGAATTGTAAGTCGATCGGCACTAATGTCATTTTTGCGCCCGAACAATAATTCCTTAAAATTTCATCTTCACAGTAATGGTTAAATTATGCAAGCTCTACAAGAATTAAACTGCAAAGCCGCACTGAAACTAACTTTAGTTGCTATGGGAGCATTTCTGTGCTTCGCACCCGCTATGAAGGCATCAGCAGAAGCACCACCCTGTCCGACTCGCAATTCACAACCTCTGTACTTTGCTGAAAGTGCCAACTATGACGTGTCTATTTGCTCCGCAGAGAGGAATCGCAATACGCCCAAGTATTATGTTGCTACTAACAAAAATGGACGCGGTGGCATCACTTTGCCTTTATCTTCTTACAGAGGTATTGTATTTACCGCTAGAAACGGTCGTTACACTTACACCGTTAACGGCAGTAGGGGTCAGCTGGTCGTACAGCAACCAAATGGCAGACGTTCTGTGGAAAGGCTAGAAACTTATGGCCCTTTGAACGGCTACGGACACTAAGAAAGTCAAAAGTTAAAAGTCAAAAGTCAAAATTCAGAACTTATGGTTACTTTTTCACCCGGATGTGTGAAACGCTCGGTAGGTTAGGAAGATTAAGATTAAATCAAATAGATGCACCCTGATGATGCCCCTCCGAAGAGGGGTTTTTTGTTGGGCGATCGCAAAATACGCTCCAACAAAAAGCCCGTTCAGCTAGTATCGCTGTCCGGGCGAGAGAGAGATTGTATGCTTTTAATTTAACACACGCTTTGCCCAATATATCCGGACAATTATATTCCTTTCTGGTAGAGATTTGGGACAAAAAGCGAAATATTTATCTATATATTTAATTACGCTTTTATAAAATTTTTAGAATAACGTTAGCCTCCAGGCGAATATGGGTTTACATAATTGCAGAAAGTTCATCTACAACAACAATCCGTCCTTTATAAAGAGCGCGAATCAGGCGATCGATCGCGCTTCTTTGTTCTTCTTCAAGGGATTCATCCAACACCGCTGCCATCAATCCATAGCGATCTGCCAAAGTTATACGACCGGATGCGCTGACTTGAGCGAATAATTCGGAAATTGCGTTGGGGAGGAGTTGGACTTGCATCGTTATTAGTGGAACTCTATGCTTTTAATATCGTTTAAATTCCTGTGGTCGAGAGTGATTGAGCCAACTAACTAAATGTGATAGTTAATAACATCTCATTGTGAGTAGCAGCAATCGATCTGTGTGACCGAGATTTAACAATTAATGTGAGCAAAATCACATACTAAATTAGAGATAATGCTGTACACAGCAGCTTGCGGTCGGATGAAGTAGACCCTAGAAACCGGGTTCGCGTACCTACTCACCTGAAAAGCGTTGTAAATACCCTATAAAATTGGAAAGTAGTATAGTTTTTTTGCTCAACTTTAAGCGTTATAAAAAAAATGCCGCATTTCAATGATAGTAGTTGATATAAATCAACCACACAGATATATAATATTGCCAAATTTATGCCTTTTTATAAAGGATTTGATATTACTCAAGCGGCTAGAGTCGTCGCTTGTACAGGGGCAGACTTGGTAACAATCCATTTACCCGTTTCTGGGTCTCTATAAGTTAGAAATGGGTTTTGTTTCAAGGGTTTGTCACAAGGTTTAGTCATTTGACACACTCCTTCCTTATTTACAGAATATTGTAGGCGGCTGATAATTGCTATTTGGTGATTAAAGGTTTGATAAAAATGTGATAATGTTTGCCATAAGCTGTGATTTAAATCACTATATCTGCGTACTTGACGCAAGTGCGATCGCTCTCTTTCCTGGCTCCCTGAGAGCGATCGGCTGTAATGATGTCAACGACAAAGATGCTTTGCTTTCTTTCAATTAAATTTTGTTAATTCACGACTTGAGAGCCATGCAGTCGCGGGTCGTCCGATCCAGCTTTCCGTGTTACGGGTGCCTTAAACTTGGAAATTTGTCCAGTAGCTCTAGCATAGGGTACTGGTTCGCCAGCAGCTAAGGCTTCTAAGTTTGCCGCCATGACTGTGCGCGGTTGTTCGCCAATTGCTTGCGCGATCGCATTTCCATCTTGGCCAAAAAAGACAAAATGAGGTATTCCATCCACACGGTAACGTTCGATTTCTGGCAACCACTTGCTGTTATCCACATTCAGCATCACGAAGTTTACTTTACCGGCGTACTCTTGTTCGAGTTCGCCCATATCCTTAGCCATCAGCTGACAGCTGGTACACCAATTGGCATAAAACTCCACTAGGCTTGGTTTACCGTTGCTGAGGGCTACCTCCAGAGGTGTAGAATTTTCCGCTAAAGTGGTGAGGGTAGCCGTGTCTGTCTCGGTGCGCGAGCCAAAAAATAGGGCAACGGTGAGAGCGATCGCTGCTAATACAATCAATAAATTTCTGACGCGCTTCCCTACAGTCGATTCTGTGTTTTCCGGAGATGTTATCGGTGGGTTAGTTGAATTGCTATTCATCGGTTATCTTTTACAAAAAAACAATTACACGCTAATTTTAATCTAGCTCAACTAGACAGAGGCTATCGTGCTAATCAATTTTTATCGGTTTCTGATTTTACTTTTCGGTGGGAGCTTGCTTTTAGCCGCTTCCCAGTCACTACCGGAAGTGGTTAATCACCCAAAACCACAACTGGATATGAATATAAATCCCTTTCTAGAAGCTGGTTGCAGTATTGACGAGTATGATGCTCTCGATTGCGCTCCGCAAGCGCCAGTGCTAGCCTTTGGATGCAACCGATTAAGCAAACCTGACGATTTGCTGGGCGGACTTACACCACCGCTTCCCTTGCTATTTTGCAAGCTCACACCGTCGCGATCGCTGCCAGCCCCAGCAGATTATTTCTACCGCACGGGTGGGTTACTTCCCAACTATATTCGCTATATTGTATTTAGAAATGGCAAGTTTAAGCTTGTCAAAAATCTTTCCGAGTTCAAAAAACTATTTGCCCCGATCGAATCGACTGAAGAAGCATTGAGCTATGCCCTAGCTGTAAAAAATCTCCAGGCTTACTACGGACAACAAGCCAACCCAAGTTATGAATACTTTGTGGATAAAATAGAAGATACTAATGTCGTTAAAACCCCACAAGGTTATTTAATCAATTTGTACGAAAAAAGAGTATTTGGCTGTGGCCCTCATCCGATTTCGGTGGTAAATGTCTTGGTAACGTCTGCGGGTAATATCCGCGAGGTGAGCAGAAAAGAGGTTTACAAAAATCCAGCCGAAGATAGTCTTTGTGTTGATTAATAATTAAAAGGTAAGTATGAAAAAACGAGTAACGCTGATTTTTCCCAAACGCGCCATTCAGATGCCAGTAGCTTATCGACTGGCTAGGGATTTTAACGTGGCTGCCAATATTATCCGCGCTCAGGTTGCGCCCAATCAAGTTGGTAAGCTGGTGGTAGAACTATCGGGCGATATTGATGCCTTGGATGCAGCGATCGAATGGATGCGATCGCAAGACATCACCGTTTCTTTAGCCAGCCGCGAAATTTTGATCGATGAAGATGTCTGCGTCCACTGCGGTTTGTGTACAGGCGTTTGTCCCACGGAAGCGCTCACTTTGGAACCGCAGACATTTAAGCTGATGTTCACGCGATCGCGCTGCATTGTCTGCGAACAGTGCATCCCCACTTGTCCCGTGCAAGCAATTTCCACTAATTTGTAATCTCAAATCGCTCCAACTACGGGGAAAGGCAGATGAAAGTCGAGTCTATTCCGATCAAAAACTTCAAGCGATTTGACCATCTTGAAGTTTCGTTCAAAAACCAAAGCCTCAACGACGTTAGCAAACGATTTCTGGTAGTTGGAGATAACGGTACTGGCAAGACAACTCTGCTGCAAGCGATCGCACTTCCACTAGCCCTAGCAACTAGACAAATTCAAAGTGTATCTGATTTTGATTGGTTAGGGTTTCTTCCCGGTCGCTATCAGCGCTGGGGACATCCGTACATTGAACTAGAAGTATCATTTGAAGATGAAGAAATTGAAGCCACACAAGCTGTAGCTAGAAGATGGTTGGATGCACAACCAGAACGCTTTGGAGTCGAACCCGGTGATAGCAATTCTGTCCAAATAATCCTAGATGGGGAAAGATGTCGTGCCAGAAATAGTCCAGAATATTTTCAGTTTTGGGGGCGATACTACGCCAGACAGTTATTGAAAACCGATCCATCTGTTCGTTCCGAATTCGCCAAACTTCCAGGTATTTTCTGGTTTGACCAATTTCGCAATCTCGGCTCAAATCCGCCTATAGAAGAAAATGGATATGGGTCGGAAAAGTCAGGAATTGGTAGAGTTTCCTTTGAATTGGGTGTAGCTCGCTTGCGTAAGTATCTTAATGGCTGGAAATTTGCCCAGCTTACTCATAGCTATCCCATTGACTACTTGATGCAATTGGAGAATCTTTACAAGAAAATCTTTCCGGGACGCTCCTTTGCTGGGGTAGAACCGATGCCCGGAATTGATTCACCAACACCAGAAGATTATTACTTTTTAATCAATGACGGACACCGCACCTACGACATTGTAGAAATGTCAGCAGGTGAACAATCGGTATTTCCTATCCTCTATGAATTTGTCCGGCAACAAATTGCTCGATCGGTTGTATTAATTGATGAAATAGACCTCAATCTTCACCCGCCAGCGGCACAGTTATTAGTCCGCCAAATTCCCAAGATAGGCCAAAATTGTCAGTTTATCTTTACTACCCATTCTGAGGCTGTGAGCGACATAATCGGTGAGGACGAGACTTACCGTTTATTTGGGGGAGCGCTGTGCCTGTAAATATTCTCTACTGCAAAAGAGTCTACCCTACGTTTAATGATTGACCGAAAAAAAGGTTTCAAGCCTCCCATTTCAAGGGGAATTATCAAAAAAATTTTCCGAATATTGTAGAGACGTTTCATGAAACGTCTCTACAATATTAAAGGCGGAGCCAATCCAAAATCTAAAATGCTCTCATCGAGTGACCTCAAGGACTGCCAAAACCACCCAACGCTGCTTGACTGAAACTTGCCGCGCCAACACTAGCCCGCACCGCAGATTGGGAAAAGATTTGAAAAGCCTGACGAATTTCGGAAGTGCTGTTAGTTGGGGTTAGTATCCACTCATCCCGCAATCCCATTTCTTGGAACACTTTGCGGAAATCTGTGCTGCCATTGTCAATCCCCATTGCGGCGATAATATGATTTTCTGCCATCAGCATATCTTTAACAATGGAAGCAACATTTTTGGCAGTAGCTTTTGTAGAATGTTCGTCAGCACCATCGGTAATAATTAAAGTGATAGTGCGAACGGGAACGCCGTTATCGGCGAATTCCTGAGACTTAGCTAAAACAGTTCCCAGCAACACAATAGTTTGGTCATATAAAGGTGTACCTTCGTTGGGTTGGTAGTTACCCGCATCCATCCGCACCGCTCGATCGATCGGACAATAAGGATACAACACATGACCGTTGAGATAGCGATTGTGAGCTAAAATGTTGTCTCGCTGTTTGGAATTTTTAAGAGCGTCGAGTACGGCATTATGACCGTCTCGCACCGCTTGAGTATTGCCAGAATAAGCAATAGAACCGGAATCATCGGGCATGATGGTTAGAAGTACAACTTCGCTCGCCATGACATCATCTACACTCACTCCCAATCCGGCTTGGATTTGGCTACCGATGTCAATTACGTTTAATGCTTGTAAGGATGCAGAAGAAAGCAATCCTTCTTCTTGGGCTGTTTGGAAAAGGTTGTTGAGATTGGGTGTTTGGCTCATATTAATTAGGAATGGTGAGGATAAAGGAACCACAGATGAACACAGATAAACACAGATGAAAATACTGACGCAGTATGAGCGTAGAAACCCGGTTTCTTTCTCGGTTTTAGGTGTGCAAACCCTGATTTGGTAGAGAAACCGGGTTTCTTTGGCATTCGTCCCAGATGAAAGCAAAATATCTGCGTTCATCTGCGTTTATCTGCGGTTAAAATTCAAAGCGTAAGATCGGCCCAAGTTTCGATCGGCTGGGTTGATTTGACTATGTGCATTCCCGCATCGGCAAAGCGTTTAAAAGCTGCATCTGCTGGATCTGTAAAGTCGATTACTCCTGGAACGACGACGGGTGAAGTGCAATCTTCTAGCAGATAAACTTTCTTCGCCAAGTTGGGATCTTGCGCCACAATTTCGGTTAGCAAATCGTCAATTGTCCAGGCGACGCAATGACTTTTTGCTTGACCTGCAATAATGACAGCATCGAATTCGAGTAATTTCTGAATAAAACGAGCGTTTTTCTGTGCGATCGGTCGTCCATCCGCACCTTCTAAAACTTCCGGACGCAAGACGGAATAGTTCTCTGTCAGGGGATTTCCGCCTTTAATTTCAAATCCAGTTTGGCTGTTACGGGCGATCGCATGGAAAAATAGCGCTTCTTCCACAGATGAAACTAAGTAGTCGGACAAAAGTAATCGACACTGTATGAACTTTTGTTAAGGCACTTGCAGGAGTGCCTTCGCACAGCGTGCCGTAGGCATATCGTGC